>CAYOPA010000521.1:0-3624 GCA_964405625.1 uncultured Bryobacterales bacterium | reverse complement strand
GGTGATGTACGAAGGCGCGCCGGACTTCCCAGAGCCGGATCGCTTCTGGCGCATCTGCGACAAGTACGACGTCAACGTCTTCTACACCTCGCCGACGGCGATCCGCGCCTTCATCAAGCACGGCGAGCATTTCCCGAATCGGCACAACCTGAAGAGCCTGCGGCTGCTGGGTTCGGTCGGCGAGCCGATCAACCCCTCCGCCTGGGAGTGGTACCACAAGGTCATCGGCGGCGGCCGCTGCCCGATTGTCGACACGTGGTGGCAGACCGAGACGGGCTCGATCATGATCAGCCCCGTCCCCGGCGCGACGCCGCTCAAGCCTGGTTCCGCCACACTGCCGCTGCCCGGCGTGCTGGCCGACGTGGTCGATATGTCGGGTAAGAGCGTTCCCAACGGCAGCGAGGGGTATCTGGTGGTGCGCGGCCCTTGGCCGTCGATGTTCCGCACGCTGCATGGCGACCCGGACCGCTTCGTGAAGACTTACTGGAGCCAACTCGAAGGCTGCTACTTCGTCGGCGACGCCGCGCGCAAGGATGAGGACGGCTACATCTGGGTGCTGGGCCGCGTGGACGACGTGATGAACGTGTCGGGCCACCGCATGTCCACCGCTGAGCTGGAGTCGTCGCTGGTGCGGCATGAGGCCGTGGCCGAGGCGGCGGTGATCGGCACTCCCGATGAAATGACCGGTCAGGCCGTCATCGCCTTCGTCACGCTCAAAACCGGCTACGACAGCAACGACGATCTTGCCAACGTGCTGCGCGAGTGGGTCAGCAAGGAGATTGGCAAGTTCGCCCGTCCCAAGCAGATCCGCTTCACCGAAGCGCTGCCCAAGACGCGGTCCGGCAAGATCATGCGGCGGCTGCTACGCGAGATTGTGACCTCGGATAAGGTCACCGGCGACATCACGACGCTGGAGGACCTGTCGGTGATCAACCGGCTCTCCACGCAGTCGAACGAGGACTGAGGCGCGCCGGGCGGCGTAGGGGCGCGTGGAAGCGCGCCCAGCCCCGTGCGCTCTTCGGGCCTTAACTGGACTTGGGCGGGCTCCCGCCCGACCCTTGTTTCCGCCGGGCAGGCGGCCACGATCAATCGTCATGACTTTGCTCCTCGTCTTCAATCAGGACGGCTACGCCGCGATGTCCGTCGGCTCAGGCCTTGTAGCCCAGGGGCACGTTTGCTTCCACCAAATCCACGTTGACGAGCTCCGAGTTACAGGCCGCGATGCGCTGGTCCTCCAGCGCCCACAAGTAGCATTTCTGTGCGATGTGGAGCCCTTTGTCGGGGTTGTGCCGCTCGATCATCGCCACCCGGCGCGGGTCGTTCGATAGTCCGTTGTCGCGTCCGTGGTGCACCGGCCTGGCTACTTTCATGGCAATGACGCCCAGGTCGGCTTTGTGCGCGGCGTCCAGCGCCTCTTGCATGTAGCCGGCGTTAACGATGCTGTAGGCGACCATCGCCATCGAATACCGCCCTGAATCGGCCGCCCCGTGCAGGATGCCGGCCATGTCCGTGTGGCCGGAAACGCCCAGATGCCGCGCCTTGCCGGCCTTCTTGATGGCCTCAAAGGCTTCAAAGATTTCGGGGAACTGCGTCTCGTCGTAGGAGTTGGCCGCGTGCGGGCAGATGACGACGTCGACGTGGTCGGTTTCCAGCGACTTCAGGCTGCCGTCGAGCTGTTCGATCATTTCCTGCTTCCAGTTGCGCCGCTGCTGCTCGACTTTGTGGCCGAAGCGTTTGTTGACGATGTTGGTCCTCACGGACTGCTCCAGGGCCGGTCGCTGCGAGGAAAAATAGTGGCAAATGTAGTCCACATCGAGCGCGCGCCGACGGTCGAGCTCCTCCCGCACCGCCACATCGACCTTTTTTTGCTCGGCGGCGTCGAGCGAATCGTAGACGGCCTGGAGCTCATTCTTGCGGTCGCTGATCCAGGGGCTGGTCTTCGTCGCCACGAAGACGTTGTCGCGTCCAACCTCCTTGATGGCCTTGGCATAGCCGAGCTCGCTGGCGCCGCGGCCGTACTGGATGGCGGTGTCGAAGTAGTTCAAGCCGAGGTCGAAAGCGGCGACGACGTGCTTGTAGTTCGTGGGCGAAATCGTGTTTCCGCCGCAGATCATCTCCGAGATCATGAAATTCGTACGGCCAAGGCGCCGATAAGACATTTCAGGGCGCTTGTTGCGCCACTCGCCGCCAGCGTCATCGGCGGCGGGAGCGGCCTTGCGTGCCAAGCCCGCCAGCAAAGCGCCGGAGGCGGACATCCTGAGGAATTCGCGGCGATTCGGAGCGGAGAACATGCGATTATTGTAGCCGCGCGGCCCGATCGCCTGGGGACGAGAGATTGAGAACTTTTGCAAAAATGACCGTGGTCGCCTGCATCGGCCTGCTGAGCTGGTGGCAGAAGGATTTCCACGCGCAGACGGAGCTGACGACCGCGCTGCTGATCCTGCTGGGGGTGCTGGCGTCGGTGCTGACAGCGAGATCGCGGAGGATGGGCTACTGGCTGTCCGCGTTTCTGGGCCTGGGCTACCTGGCGGAGATCGTTTGGTTGGCCTTCCCGGGCAGCCTGCACCACGTTTCGCCGCTGTTGGCCTGGGCGGCCGGGCTGTTCGGCGTGAGCGCGGGGCTGCTGTGGGATTCGAGGGAAAAATCGAAACCCGAGCCGATGTATGAGCGGATTGGGGAGTATTGAGGCGCGGTGGAATTGGCCTCGGACTCACGTCCGGGGCTAGGGACACGCCTTGACGGCCGCTTCGCTTGGAGCGGGCGACGGGACATCCAGATCCGGCCACTTCAGGTAGACGGTCGAAAAACTCCTCGCCCAGCTCGTAGTGTTCGCGAATCGTACGCGCCGGATCAAAATGCCGCGGCTGCCCGCGCGTCTCGGCTTCGTAGTGCGCTTCGATCGCCGATAGATCGAAGCGTGTCGACCAGTTCGCGGACGAACCAGACCAAGCGCCCGGCTGGGAACCCAGTCGCGCGGATCCGGCGGCAGCCGTAGCGTTTGCTCGGGTTGGTAGGCGCGGTAGCTCTTCCCGACCCGAACATGATCGCATGCTCCCGAGGCAGCGGCACTTCGGGAAAGACTGAAGCGCATAGCCATGAAATAGCTGACCGGGAGACCGGCCACCACCATTGGGCGGTCCCGGCCGTTCTATCTACACGTTGCTGTTTCTCTACGCCAGGACTTCGCTGATCACTCGGCCGCCGATGTCGGTCAGCCGTTTGTAGCGGCCTTCGTGCAGGTAGGTGAGCCGGTCCTGGTCCAGGCCCATCAGGCGCAGGATAGTGGCGTGTACGTCGCGAAGCGGGATCTCTTCTCCGGCGGCGCGCACGGAAAACTCGTCGGTCTCGCCAAAAGTTGAGCCGGGCTTGACGTCGCCGCCCGCCATCCAGACCACCAGCCCGTATTGGTTGTGGTCGCGGCCCGGCGTCGGCGTCACCAAGTTGTTGTCGAACGGCGTGCGGCCCATCTCCGAAGCCCAGACCACCAGCGTCTCGTCGAGCAGACCGCGGGCTTTGAGGTCGGTCAGCAGGCCGGCCACCGGCTGGTCGACCTCGTGGCAATGCTTGGGCAGACGCCCCTCGATGTTGCCGTGGTCGTCCCAGCGGTCGCCGCCGGCGCCGTGC
>CAYOPA010000520.1:0-3624 GCA_964405625.1 uncultured Bryobacterales bacterium | reverse complement strand
CGGCGCACCGTCTGGATGCTTGGCAGCACGCGCAATGCCGCCGTCACCATCCGCGGAGAAGAGCCCGCGCCGCCGCGCACCTCGACCAGCGCATCGTATTCGCCCGGCGCTAAGCCGGTGGTGTTCGGCGTCAGCGTGAAGGTGCGCGGCTCGCCCGTGCCGTCCGGTCGGCTGATGCCCGCACTGGGGCTGAGGCTCAGCCAGTTGGGGCCGCTGATCTCCCTGGTCTGCACGGTCCAAGTCCCTTGGTTGAGGCCGCGATTGATGACGTCAATCCGCGCCGCATCGGGCTGCGAGCCGCCTTCGACCACCTCCCACAGCACCGCGTCGGCGCTAGTGTCCAGCACCGGCTCACGCGGCGTCAGGACGAGCATGACGGGAACCGTGACGCTCTGCGGACCAGCGATCAAGTTGATGCGGCCGTGGTGGACGCCCGCCGGCAGGCCGCTGGTGTTGGCGGAAACCCGGATGGTCTCCGGCGCCTCGCCGCTGTTGGGCGTGACGCTAAGCCAGTCGTCGCCCGACTCCACGGTCACGCGCGATTCCCAGTTGAGCTGGGGGCCGCCGAGGTTATCGACGATCAACACCTGGGACAGCAGCGTCGCGGAGCCGCTGACGCCCTGGAGCCGGACGGACGGCGGCAGGGCGGAAAGCTGCGGCGGCTGGTTGAGCGTGGTCAGCCTCACGGGAACTTCCACCATCGCCACCGATTGTCGTGGCGCCTTCTCGTCAAGCAGAAACGCCCCGCTGCCCTCACGGCCGCGGATCTCGATGGCCGCCTCCAGCGTATCGGCGCCGAGCCCCGTCATATCCACCTCGACCTCAATGTGGCCGGGAAGCTCGCCTGTGGCGGGGGGGATCTTCAGCCAAGTGGCGTTGGGCGGAGTCACGGTCGCTTCCCAGCGGCCGGGCGTCAGCGGTGTATTCACTAGGCTGACAACTCGCCTTGCCCGCAACGGGATGCCGACGACGCCGACGAAGTCCAGTCGCGTGGGTAGAGTGAACAGGGATGTCGGCGGGCCGATCGTCAGCCGAACGGGGACGAGAAACGGCGCGTCCAGGCTGGCGGACGTCACCACCAGATTGCCGAGGAAGACGCCCTGGGGCAGGCCGCGCGTGTCGGGCACAATCTCGTGCAGAACGGGTCCTGTAGTGGCGTCGCCGCGCAACGGTCGCACCCGCAGCCAAGCTTGATCGCCGGCGATGTCGTACTGCAGCGGGCCGCCCCCTTCATTGCGGATGGAGAGCGTCTGGATGTCAGGAAACGACCCGTCCCGCGAAGCGAAGAATGACAGAGAAGCCGGCGCCGCTGAGATGGCAGGCCTTGAGCCCACCACCAGTGTTACCTGCACGGGAAACGGGCTGTTGCCGGCGTTGCCGGTAAACAGGATCTGGGCGTTGTAGGTTCCCTCGGTGAGCCCCGCCGTGCTGACCACCCGCACGTCGTGCGAAACCGAGTTGAAGCTCGACGTCCCCTGGCTGGGCGTTACGGCCAGCCAACCCTGCGGTCCCGCCGATGAATAGTTGATGCCGATTTGATAGTTGAGAATGCCCCCGCCGGAGTTATTGACCAAAACCTGCCGGGCCGTCGGTACAACGCCGGGCGCGGACACCGTAAAGGTTAAACTGGGCGGGACGGCCGAAAACCTGGGCGCGCTGGACGGCGGAGCGACCTCCACCGTAACCGGCACAACCGTCGTCGCACCGCTCTCCGGCAGCGTCACGCGGACATTGGCCGTGCGCGAGCCGGCGGCGGCAAAGCGCGAGGCGTCCACGCGCACGGTGATATCCCGCGGGGTCGTGCCGTTGGTGGGCAGGATGCTCAGCCAATCCGCGCTGATGATGCTGACTTCGACAATGGCCGAAAACACGGACTCGCCCGCCGACGATTCCACGCGAAACGTCTGCGTGGGCGGCGAAGGCTGGCCGACCTCGGCTTGGAAGGTCAACGCCGTGGGCGTCGCCGTGACGGTTTGGGCGGCCAGCGGCAGGGCCGTCGCCAGAATCAGTCCAGCCAGTCGATGCATCAGCAAGTCACCATCATAAGCCAGCGCTCCGCTGGATTCGCCTACAAAATAAGCGCGGCGCAAGCTGTGCTATGCTCCCGCTCGAAAGCAGCCCAAAGGAGAATCCGCCGATGCCGAAGGTCGCCGATCGTCCCACATCATTCCGCCAAGTGCCCGTCGAGCCCGCCGGCCCGGATCGCTCGGCGCCGCCGGATCGGCTGATTTCGCTGGACGCCTTCCGCGGCTTCATCATGACCACGCTGGCCGCCCACGGTTTCGGCTTCGCGAGCTTCGCCGGCCATCCGCAACTGGGCTGGCTGGGGGCGCAGTTTGAGCATGTCGCCTGGGAGGGCATGGTCTTTTGGGACCTGATCCAACCGGCCTTCATGTTCATGGTGGGCTTGGCGATGCCGTATGCCTTCAAGGCCCGGGAGCGGCGCCACGGGCCGGGCTCGGTCTGGCGGCACGTGGCTTGGCGGGCGTTCCTGCTGATCGTCATCAGCCAGATCATCATGTCGATCTCGCGCGGCGAGATGTATTTCCAGTTGATCAATGTGCTGGCGCAAATCGGCTTCACCTACTTTTTCTGCTATCTGCTGTTGCAATTACCGTTCCGTCAGCAGGCTATCGCCGCCGGGTTGATCCTGGCCGGACATACGACGCTGTTCCACCTGTTCCCCGGCGCCGACGGCGCTTGGTCTCAGACCGACAACGTGGGCGCTCGCATTGACCACTTCCTGGGGCTGGAATACAGCGGCTTCTACGTGACGATCAACTTTATCCCCAGCACGGTGACGACGCTCGTCGGCGCCTGGTGCGGATATCTGATGCTGGAGTCGGGAGCGACCCATTTGCGCCGCATGAAGCTGCTGGCTCTGGGCGCCGTCGGCTGCTGGGCGGGCGGGTTGCTCCTGAGTCTTTTTAACCCGATGGTGAAGCGTTTGTGGACGGCCTCGTTCACGCTGGCCAGCCTGGGCTGGGTGATCTTGTTGCTGTTGGGCTTTTATTGGATGGTGGAGGTAAGGGGCTGGAAGAAGCTGACGTTCCCGTTGGTCGTCGTCGGAATGAACTCGATCTTCATCTATTGCCTCCATATCGTGCAGTGGAGTTGGTTCGACCGCGCGGTGGCGACGTTTACCGGCCGTTTTGAGTACTTGGGAGACTGGAGCGTGGTGGCGCAGTCAACGGCGGTGTTTCTGGCGCTTTGGTCGGTTTGCTACTGGTTGTACCATCGGCGGATTTTCATCAAGGTGTGAGGAACGTCGGCTCGAAAGCCGACCCCGCGGGCTGTGCGCCGAGCATGTTCGGCAACTTGGGAGTGAAAGTCCCCTGGACAACCTGATGAAGGTGAAGGGCTGATACGGAGCGACTCTGTCAACCCCCGGCGGGGCTGGCGGATGGAAAAAGGGCCGGCCGACCCCTGGAAAGAGGGCGACCGGCCCTCGTTCATCATTTCCATGGGGATCTTACCCAGCCAGAGCCCGGCTGGAACCCAGTCGCGCGGGTCCGGCGGCAGCAGTAGCGCTTGCTCTGGTTGGTAGGCGCGGTAGCTCTTCCCTACTCGAACATTATTGCTTCGTTTTGTTTTTCAAATCCAGCGCTGATTCTCGGACACGCT
>CAYOPA010000519.1:0-3628 GCA_964405625.1 uncultured Bryobacterales bacterium | reverse complement strand
GGAGGCACGGAGTACCGACCGGGTTATGCGAATATCAACGAAACCTCGGGAGGCAGCCCGCACAATTTGGCCCGCACGAGCGCGGTGGGCATCTATCCCCAGGGCGCATCGCCTGAACCTGAGGGAGTCATGGATCTTGCAGGCAACGTTTGGGAGTGGTGCAGGAACGAATACGAACAGCCTGAACGAATCCAACCGGGCGGAACGGAGCCTCGTGTGCTGCGCGGCGGCACTTGGTACTTCAGTCGCGGCGATGCGCGCGCCGTTTATCGCTTCCGCCCCCATCCCAGCTTCCGTAACTACGGCATCGGGTTTCGGGTGGTGCGGCCAACTCCCACGCGAAGCGCTCCAGAACGTTTTCCTGCAATCGCCAACTGTCGGCGTTGGGAACGTGGTTGACCCGGCCCTGCAGGCCTGCGTCAAACTTGCCAAAAATCATGCGACCGTGCCGCTACGCCCCGATGCACGCGCCGAGGCCGAACCAGGGAGCTCCGGCGGAACTTGGCGCTGACTGCGCGGAGTCACCGTGGATCCTGAGGAGAAGGCCCTGAAGGCGCTCCATCACGGCCACCGCTTCCGTTGCTTCCATTGCCGGATCGGTTAGCTGGCTGCGTTGAAGGGATTAGCGAGCGCATCCCGATCGTCCCTCTCGGCGATTCCAGCCGTTTCGACACCCGGTATTCTCGAACCTGCGGGCGGCCGGAATCGAGAGAGGGGTCTTTTCCATGGCGCGGGGCGATCTGAGACCCGCCGAGCCCGATGCTTTCGGCGACTTCACCCGCCGCGCGTCGACGTTCTTGTTCTGCCGGTCGTGAATTCCCCCAGCCGTCAGCAGTACGCTGGGAAGCTCAGCCGCTCCAGCCATCGCTCGGCGTCGGCGTCTCCCAATCCGCGTAGGATCAGTGACCGAACATGACGCCAATCTGACATGACTTTCTCCCCGTCAAGATTCGGGGCCATTAGCCCATGCTCGTATTCGCATTTGTTTCGATTGCTGGAAAGGCCATAGAGCGGACCAAGTTCTTTGGGGTTGTTGGGAAGTCGATCCGGGGCCAATGCCGCCAGTAGTTGAATACCACTCATGAACTGGATCGGGCCGCTCATCTCGCGCAGCTCATAGCGATTGCCTAAGAGATTCTTCCCGGCCATATTATATTGCTCGCGATCCAGTCGATCTCCCAGCAGTCCGTAGTCCGGCCGCTCATCGTCAAGGCCAAACAACACCCACAAGCATAGATCCACATACCGTTCCATTGCCGAGTAAGTCAGCATCAATCCGATGCTTAGCCGCCCCTGCTCAATGGCGCGCCGGGCGGCGGCCAAGTGATTCAACAGCAGCGGGGCTCCATCCTCGATTGTTTTCAAGCTCAACTGGCGGTCTTTGGACGTGTGGTGCGCTTCCTCCAACGCGGCCAGCTTCTTCAGAAAATGCAGGTGGTGGGGCAGAGCCCGCTCGACCGTCGCCGCCCAGCTCCAGCCGGATCGCCTGCCATACCGATCGAGCAGCTCGGCGAGCCGCGCCAATCCGTCTCGAGCGTCGCGAAAACGAAACCCTTCCCAGGCCCCGTAGCCCTCCGCCGCCGCCTGCAGCGCTTCCGCCTCACGAGGCTCGTAGAGCCGGTCCGCCAGATCCGAGGCTCGATGCGACGCCTCGGAGAAATGGCCGCCCGCCAACAGCGATCGGATGCGCTCCAGCTCGGCATCGCCAAATACTTCCAGCGGATTTGTCAACAGCCGGGGATACTCGCTGCCTGGAACCGGCGCCCGGCCCGCCGATTCATACTCGCCGTTGTCGACGTAGATCAGCGGAACGCCTTCCAAAAAGCCTGCCAACCCCGCAGCCACCGACATGGACTTCTTCCCGCCGGTGGGATCAATGGCCGTGCGCTTGCTATCCACGCCCGACTCCCGCAGAAACTCCTTGACGCAACGGTAGATCTCCGCTTCGCCCGAATCAGGCACCCGACGGGGCGCCAATTGCGCCGGCGCCAAGCCGCTGACCTCGGCGATCCGCGCGAGAGGGTCGGCGTGGCCGTGATTTCTAGGCTCGAAGGAATCCGTCGTTCCGATGATCAGCATTCGACGCGGCTTCGCCCAGCGCGCCAGCAAAGCGAGTGGCTGCCAAGAGAAACCCAACACGCTTACCAGCCACTCCGGCTTTGGCAGCCCTTCGGGGGCGCCGTCCAAGGGGAGGCCGGCGAAGAGCTCCGCGAACTCGGGTACGAGATCCTCCACGTAGATCCGCATCCGGGTCGCTCTGTCGGCTTCGCGCCAGCGGGCTTGCGCCTCCAGCAGCGTGGGAGTCAGCTTGGCAAGCACTGGCATGGCGGGTCGAGTCTAGCAGGGTCAGACCCGCCGACGCTCCAATGGCGCTATGCTGGTGGCCCGCCTACTGTCGGCCGGGCGGCGCACATGGATCTCGAGTTCTTCCGCCGCATTCGTTGGACGCAGATCACCCTGCATTTCGCAGTGGAGAAGCCGGTGAAGCTGCCTCCGTTCGCCGGCTCCACGATCCGCGGGGCGTTGGGCTGGGCGTTGCGGGATGTGCTGTGCGGCGAACGGACGGCTTGTGCCATCGAGTGTCTGCATCCACGCACCTGCGTCTACCACGAGCTGTTTGAGCGCACGCGGGACGAGAACGGGTCCGGCCGCAATACCCCCAAACCCTATCTCATCGATGCGCCAGTCCCCGCTGAGCTGGAGCGCATCATCGCCGGCGGCCCCGTCACGGCCCCCTACCGCCAATCGCCCAGCGGCCGAAACGGAGCTGCGCCTCTGCTGGCGAACGACCACAACATGCTGCTGCCCAGCGGCGCCGGCTTGCCCGTCGTGCTGACGCTTTTCGGGCCTCTGGTTGGAGCCGCCTGCACTATCGTTTCCGGGCTGGCGCGCCGCGCCGTCGATTGCGGCGGCGGACGGCTTCGCTTGATCGCTGCCGTTGACTCCTGGCGCGCCGGGCGGTCCCTCTACAGCGAGAGCTCGCCCAGCTTGCCGGTCGCCGCACCCCAGACGCGCACATTCGGCAGCTTGCTCGACGCCGCGCCGCCGCGGGTGCGGGCGCTGCGGTTGATGGTCCACAGTCCGGCGCGCATCCGCGGCGGAGACGACGTGTGCTACGACCCGCGCCGGTTTGGAGAGGCGTTCTTCCAACACGTCCTGGTTCGCGCCATCGCTCTGCACGACGCATTCTGCTCGCCGGGCGGCGAACGATTGCCGCGCATGGATGCGCCCTCCGGCTTGGCCCATCTGGTGGGTTGGCGGGCATTCCGGTACGTTCTGCCGCGCTACAGCAATCGGCAGCGGGCGCGCATGCGGTTTGACGGGCTGGTAGGGATGTGGGATTTCATCGGCGATTTGGCGCCGCTGGCGCCCTTGGCCCGAATCGCCGAGGCCCTGCACGTCGGCCAGAAGGCGACTTTCGGGATGGGAGCCGTGCAATGCCTCTTCGACGAGCCGCCGCCGCGCCGGAACTGATTGGTTTTGCGAAAACCCATCTTCCTGGGAGTAGGCCGAACAGGTGGAAAACAAGCATGTTATGCTTCACGGTGCGACTAGGCCCAGGGCGACGGTTTTCGCAAATCCCCGTTGTGCAACCCAAACAAATGGTTTTTCGAAAATCATGTTCAGT
>CAYOPA010000518.1:0-3635 GCA_964405625.1 uncultured Bryobacterales bacterium | reverse complement strand
CCGCATCCCGATCCGGATCAGCGTTTCTTGGCGTCACGACCTCAGGCAGGAGCCGGATGCGGTAACTCCGCACGTCCGGATCCGTGCGCGAGGGCGGTCAGCAACGGCCGTCCCTACCGCGACCGGTCCAGATGACGCGCGACAGACAGCGGCGGCTCAGACACGCCAGCGAGCCGAGCGACTGGCGCGATGGGGAGGAAGGCGTCGAGCAGGGTCATCGCGGCGTCTCGATGAGGGCGAAGGCGTTCTTGGCGGGCCGCCGGAAACGGTCAGCGCGAGCGACCTTTTTTGAAAGAGAAGAGACGAGGCTATCGCGGTCGATTTTGACGCCGAACTGGGCGCGAATGCGCTCGAGGATGACGTTGACATGGAGGGGGCCGCGGGCCGATGTGAGTACATCGAAGGCCATATCGATCTGGGACCGACGTTTACGGCGTGCGGGATCGGCCGGAGCGGCGGCGGGATTACGGAGGCGGCGCACGGCGCGCGGTCGGGCCCCGAGCGAGGCTTCGAGAGCCTCAAAGACGGCATCGCCGACGGGATCGCTTATGAGGGGCTCCTGAGCGTGGGCTCGGGAGCAGGGGGCCATAAGGAGGTCGTTGAGTCCACCAGACCGACCTGTCATGAAGCCCGCCGCCGCATGCGCTCCAGCCGAAACAAACCGAGCTCAAAATGTAAAAACTCGAGGGTCGGGCCGGAGGCCCGACTGCACCGCGAAGCCGTGCGCCACGCAACGCCTGCTCAACCCCGCCGCACGCGCTTCGCTACTTCCCGCAGTACTGCCCCTAGATCCTGCCGCGCCTTCCCGTACCCGGCTACGTCAGCGCCCTCGCGGCGGCAGTAGTCCAGCAGGATGTTCTCCGCCTTGACCACTTCCTCGCAAACGTCGGCGACCTCCGAGGCGATCTCATGCGGAATGGACGTGACGCCGTTGGCGTCGCCGTGCAGCAGCTCGCTTGGCCGGATCGCCAGTCCGCCCACGTGCACAGGGACGTGCAGATCCAAAATCGCCGGGTAGCCGTGCGAGCAGATCAGACCGTCGCAAAAGACAGGGAATTTTAGACCTTTCACCTGCAACAGGTCGCGGCCCGCGCCCGAGGTGATCAGTCCCACCGCGCCGAAGCGTTGGTAGGACGTACACATCACCTCTCCGAAGGTCGCCGCGGCCGCGGGCGAATCCAGGTCCTGAAACACGACGAACGCAGGCCCCGGAAGCTCGCTGAAGCGGGCAATCTGCTCATCGAGCGAGCCGTAGGAACGGCCGTCGTCCGGCTTCAGCGCCGAGCGAAATGTCGCGGTCGCGGCGTAGCCCACGGCCGGCTCGAGCTCCGGGTACAGCGCCGCGATCCGGCGGTCCGTATAGCCCTCGGTCTGCGGGCGAACCCGGAACAGCTCGATGGCGTTGCAAACGGTGGGAGTGTCGTAGCGGGCGAGCGCGCTGAGCTGAGCGTGGGAAAGTCCTTCAGGCATGGCCACCTAGTGTACTCAAGCCGTCGAACCCGGGTCCATGAGGGGAGTTGTCCAATGCGGGATGAGCCTGGAGGGGAGGTGTGTTTCCAAAGCGGGATGAGCCTGGAGGCGGAAAGCGGCATGCTGCTGGGCAATGACCCTGACCATGCGGAATCTGGAGAGTTTGAGCTTGGATGAGATGAGGGATTTTCTATCGGGCGATGCGGGAGAGCCATGGAGCGAGCGAACCGCAGCTGTCCCAGCGGCGGTCCGCCCGGAGCGCCAAGACTTGCTCCCGGGCGGCCCTGGCGGTTACTGGGCCGTCTTACTCCAGCGCTCGATATCCTTGTCGAGTTCCTTGGCGAGGGCGACCAAGCCGTCGCGGAAGGCTACGGTCGCCTCCAAGGCCGCACGCGACGCGGTTTTCTGTTGCGGATTCGGAACGCCGAGCTCCGCCCTTAGAAGCGCCGGGGCGAGCGCGTGCAACATGGCCGCCGCCTCGTGCTGGTCCGGAGGCGGAGACGGAAGTGGCGGAATTGGGGTCCGGATCAGCTTCAGACGTTCCAGCTCTCGCAACATCCGCGGGAACAGATAGTAGCCGAAGACAACGCGCCTTTTCGCGTCGTCGTCGCCGGCAAGCGCCGCCTGGATATCGCCGGGATAGGCGCCGAGAATTCGCATAGCGTACCTCCACTCGACCGGGATTTCCGTTTTGGCCATCCCGGCGCGTGCAGGACAGCAGAGCTTGCAACCCATTGCAACGGTTTTCTGCCTCCAGGCTCATTTCTGGATTGGAAAATGCTTGAGGGCGTATAATAACGGCGGTACAAAACGTGATTTGTAGTTTCACTCCGGTCCGGCTGCTGACGCCGCTGATTCTGGCCGCTGCCGCTCTAAGCGGCGCTCCGGCCGATGTCGAGCGCGTCGAAGGCTTTTTGTCCCAGCACTGCACGGCCTGCCACAACGACCAGACCAAGCTCGCGGGTCTGAGCCTGCAAGAGATTGACTCCACTCCCGCCCATGTGTGGGAAGGCGCCGCCACGAGGCTGCGGAAGGGTCTGATGCCGCCCAAAGGCAGCCCGCAGCCGTCGGCCGACGATCGCGACGCCATCGCCGCCTGGATGGAGCAGCGCTTCTCGGCGGCCTCCGCCGAGCAGGAGATCGAGCCCGGCCGGGTGACCATGCGCCGGCTCAACCGCGCCGAGTACAACAACACCGTGCGCGATCTGCTGGGCGTCCATTTCCGCCCGGCTGACGATTTTCCGCCCGACGATACCGGCTACGGCTTTGACACCATCGGCGACGTGCTCTCCATCTCACCCGTGCTGATGGAGCGCTACCTGCGCGCGGCCGACCAGATCGCCGACAGCGTGATCGACCTGCGGCCCGCCCCGGAAGTGACCGTGGCCGAATATCTGGCCGACAAGGAAGAGCAGTACCGCCGTATCGACCCGGACGACCCGCTGGGCTATCCCTACCCGCCGGGCGATTTCGAAACGAAGCACTTCTTCCCTTACGACGCCGAGTACGACATCAGCATCCTCGTCAAGGACTCCCGCAGCGGGGAAGCCAAGAAGGTCAGCCCCACCCTCACCCTGTGGCTCGACGGCCAGCCGATTGGGACTTGGACGGTGGTCGACGGCGAGTACGAGCAGGGCTACTTTACCGTGCGCACGCCCGTGAGGGCCGGCGAGCACACGATTTACGCTGAATTTGAGAAGGGCTACGTCAACAAGGAGACGCGCGACTACTACGTGGATCACAAGGTCCTGACGCGGCGCGTATTCGCTGACTCGATCGATGTGGGCGGGCCTTATGGCTACGACCCGCGTGCGCAGTCCGCTTGGAAGAACCTCTTCGTCTGTGAACAAAAGACGGCCGCCTGCGCCCGCGAGATCCTGTCGACGCTGGCGCGGCGCGCGTACCGCCGACCGGCGACCGAGCAGGAAGTCGCCGAGTTGCTGGCGCTGGTCGAGCGCACCCAGGCTCGCGGCGACTCGTTTGAGGCCGGCATTCAGTTGGCGCTCAAGGCCGTGCTGGTCTCGCCGAACTTCCTGTTCCGCACCGAACGCGACCCCGAGCCCGGCAAGATTCGCCGCTTGAACGACTTCGAGCTGGCCACGCGGCTGTCGTACTTCCTTTGGAGCAGCATGCCGGACGACGCGCTGCTGGCGACGGCCGAGAAG
>CAYOPA010000517.1:0-3644 GCA_964405625.1 uncultured Bryobacterales bacterium | reverse complement strand
TTGCCGACCACCCCAATCGTAACCTCTTCGCTGGCGGATTTGGCGCGATCGATCATCCGGCGCCAATCGTTCAACTTCGCGTCATGCGTCACCAAACCCAGCTTGGTCGTCACCCAATTGTCCAGCGCCTGCTCGTGCAGCATGATCGGCACTTCGTAGATCATGTCCACATTGAGGCTCTCGAATACAGCCGACGACTCAACGTCGCAGAACAACGCGATCTTCTTCCGCTGTTCCGGCGACATAGGGATTTCCGTGCGACAGATGATCCCGTGAGGCTGAATCCCAATCTCCCGCAACATACGCACGCTATGCTGCGTCGGCTTCGTCTTCAGCTCATTCGCGCCACTGATATATGGCAGCAGCGTCAGATGCAGGTACAAGCAGTTCGCCGCGCCAACATCATGCGGCACCTGCCGGATCGCCTCCAGGAACGGCTGCGATTCGATGTCGCCCACCGTTCCACCAATCTCGACGAGGAGAATGTCCACCTTCGATTCGCGCGCCAACTTATAGATCCGCGCCTTGATCTCATCCGTGATGTGCGGAATCACCTGCACAGTCGCGCCGAGATAATCTCCGCGGCGTTCCTTGCGAATGACCGAGTCATAAACCTGACCCGTCGTGATGTTGTTCATGCGACTCGTCGGCATCCCGACAAACCGCTCATAATGCCCCAGATCCAGATCCGTCTCCGCGCCGTCGTCGGTCACAAAGACCTCGCCGTGCTGAAACGGGCTCATCGTACCGGGATCTACATTGAGATAAGGGTCCATCTTCTGAAGCGTGACGCGCAGGCCGCGGCTCTCCAGCAGGTTGGCGATGGACGCGGCGGCAATGCCTTTGCCTAGCGACGAGACGACGCCGCCGGTAACGAAGATGAACTTGCAGGGCGGGCCGTGGCGCTCGGCCGGCGGCGTGGAATTGGAATGCTCGTTGACCGTCATCGCTTCGTGTTCACCCATTCAGATGTTCACCCATTCAGAGCTGCGCCCGCCCCGGCGCGCGACATTTTCGGGGCAAACGGCTGGACCGACGCCACACGGCGCCTCAGCAAAATGGCGACAAATCGGCCGATGGAAGGGAGCCCTGGAAAACTGTCGAGCGGTCGACGAGCACGTCTTCGAACGTACCCCTCGGAAGGTACGATTCAGTCTAACACGCGGGGGCCGTGTGCTAAAATCCGGTCAGCCGGCGAGCTTAGGAACGGCGCTCGCCGGTGCAGAATCAGAAGGCCGTCCGGGAGGCAGCGTGAGTTTTTGGCGAGTCGGTCGGAGATCTCTACAGATCCTTACGCTCGGGCTGCTGCTCTGGTTCTCATTGCCGGCGGCTGACAACAATCCGGTCGAGGATGCGCCGCCCGAGACCACGGCGGACGCTTCGGCGACCGTCGGCCTCAAGACGCGCCCGCAGGAAGACCCTCAGGAGCGCCGCGATGTCCGGGCCGCCATCATCAAGGCAGATGTGGACATGGTGCTGGTCAACGTGACCGTCACCGACCCGATGGGCCGCATGGTGACCGGATTAGGGAAGGAGCACTTCGAGGTCTTCGAGGATAAAGATAAGCAGGAGATCGTGCAGTTCGGCGCCGAGGATACGCCGCTGTCGATGGCGATTGTCTTCGACGCTTCCGGCAGCATGGGCGAGAAGATGACCAAGGCGCGCGAGGCCGTGGCCCAGTTCTTCAAGACCGCCAATCCCGAGGACGAGTTTTTTCTCGAGACCTTCAACAGCCGCCCTGACTTGGTGACCGAGTTCACTGACAGCTTGGAAGACATCCAGAGCCAGCTCAACTTCATCGAGTCCAAGGGCCGCACCGCGTTGCTCGACGCCATCTACTTGGCGTTGAACAAGATGAAGACGGCGAAGAACACCCAGAAGGCGCTGCTGGTGATCTCCGACGGCGGCGACAACTCCAGCCGCTACACCGAGCGCGAGATCAAGAGCCTGGTGCGCGAGTCCGACGTGCAGATCTATGCTATTGGCATCTTTGAGCCCTACGGCTCGCGCGGACGCTCGCCCGAAGAGCTCGCTGGCCCGGGGTTGCTCAACGACATCACCGAAGCGACCGGCGGCCGCCAGTTTCCGGTGGAAAACATCAACGAGCTCCCCGACATCGCGGAGAAGATCGGCATTGAGCTTCGCAACCAGTACGTGCTGGGCTACATGCCGAAGAACTTGGAGCGGGACGGGAAGTGGCGCCGTGTGAAGGTGGATATCAAAAAGATCCGCGGCATGCCGCAACTGCGGCCGTATTTCCGCAACGGCTACTACGCCCCGGCGCGGTGACCGGCAACGTCTCCGGTGCTGAGCACGTACAATTTGAGGAATGGGTAGCTTGTCAGTCGCCTCCCGCCTGGGGGTTGTCGCTCTGTTGTTGGCCGTGGCGGTCGCCGCCTCGGCCCAGAGCGGAGTTGCCGTCAAGCAGGAAGAGGGCGTGGTGCCGGTATTCACCGGCGGCACCGAGTTGGTGGTGCTGCACGTGACTGTGGCGGACAAGGACGACCGCATCGTCACGGACCTTGCCGAGGCCGATTTTGAGATCTACGAAAACGGCGCCCGCCAGGAGATCAAGCTCTTCCAGCGCGAGGATGTGCCGGTCTCGGTCGGAATCTTGATCGACAGCTCCGGTTCGATGCGCGACAAGCGGATGCGGGTCAACGCCGCCGCGCTGGATTTTGTCAGAGCCTCCAACCCGCAGGACGAAGTCTTCATCGTCAATTTCAACGACGAGTTCTACCTCGACAGCCCTTTCACCAACGACATCGCCCGTATGCAAGATGGCTTGCAGCGAATTGACTCGCGGGGCGGCACGGCGATGTACTTGGCGGTCCAGGCCTCGATGGACTACATGAACGAGAAGGCCAAGCATGACAAGCGCGCCATGTTGCTGATATCCGACGGCGAGGACAACGCCAGTCTCGACAAGTTGGATTTGGAGACGCTGGTGCGCGAGCTCCAAGAGCGTAATAACGCCACTACGGTTTACGCCATCGGCCTGCTGACCGGAGAGGAGCGCGGCTCGGCCAAGCGCGCCCAGCGCGCCATCCGCAACATCACCAAGTCGACAGGCGGCCCGGCCTATTTCCCGGACTCGGCGGATGAGGCGATCGGCATCGCCAGGCAGATCGCCTACGACATCCGCAATCAATACACCATCACCTATTCGCCCAGCGATCTGGACGGCAAGGGCTTTCGGCAAATCGAGATCAGGCTCCAGGGCAAAGCGCGAAAGCTGATGGTGCGGCACCGGCCGGGCTATTTCGTGGAGTAACCGCGATGCCCGCGCTCCGCGAGATGGCCGCTTCCGCCGCGTTCTTGTGGGATGCAACGCGCGGGGCGCGGCTGCGTCCGTGGACCAGCCCGTACCTGCGCTGGCGCATCGAGACCTACTGGGGGATGCCGGCGGACCAGCTTGACCGGCAGACGTTTCTGGCCTTCACTTGGCGCGAGCGGGCCCGGCTGTGGGAGTTTCTGCGCTGGGCGGGGCGAATGCGGGCGGGGTAGGCGCGTCGATCGCGGTGGCGCAGGCGCCTACGCCTGCCGCCTCGACCCCCAGGTCGAGGCCTGTCGGCGATCATCCGCCGCACATGAAGCGCTTGCGTGGGATCGCAGGAACGTCGTCAATACGCGACGACGCGGCT
>CAYOPA010000516.1:0-3655 GCA_964405625.1 uncultured Bryobacterales bacterium | reverse complement strand
GGGAGCGTTTCCGAATCGTTCCCCACGCCCGCCGCCCTGCGCAAGGCCGCCGCTCCGACCACCTTGTTGTCGGACCGCGCGACGGCCCTGCCCGGCGGACCGACCGCGCCTGCGGAACCCAGGCGCGCTTGCACGACCGTCGGCGCAAACGGGTAAACGGGTGGTCGCCGTGCGGGATCCCGATTCGACTTCATTACGTGGCGGCCATCGAACCGGCCGAGCAGTTCGGTCCGCGGCTCCACACCGAAGCTGGTCGGTGCGCGGCGCCAACGCCATTCTCGCTTTGCGCCGCCGCCGTTTCAGCGGACGCTTCGAGGACTACTGGGAATCCCGCTCACATGCCGCCGGAGGTTCCACGGATATGTCGCGCACCCAGTCCTCGCCGGTGATGGTGACGTAGGCTTCGAGGTACTTTTCCGCGGTCTTTTCGACGATCTCGTCCGGCAGCTCGGGGCCGGGGGCGGTCTTGTTCCAGTCCAGCGTCTCTAGGTAGTCGCGCACGAACTGCTTGTCGTAGGACTCCTGGGCGCGGCCCGGTTGGTAGAGCTCCAGCGGCCAATAGCGCGAGGAATCCGGCGTGAGCGCTTCGTCGCCGAGGGTGATCACGCCGTTGAGCAGGCCGAATTCGAGCTTGGTGTCGGCCAGCACCAGTCCGCGGGCCAAGCCGTGCATCGAGGCGCGGTCATAGATCTCAATCGTGAGGTCTCGCAGCTTCTCGGCCGTCTCGCGGCCGATGAGCGCCGCGGCTTGGTCGAAGGTGATGTTTTCGTCGTGTCCGGAGGAGGCTTTGGTGGCCGGTGTGAAGATCGTCCCGCCGAGCTTGCCGGATTCGCGGATGCCAAGCCCGAGCTCGATGCCGCAGACGGCGCCGTCGGTCAGGTAATCCTTCCAGGCCGAGCCGCTCAGGTAGCCGCGCGCTACGCACTCGATGGGGAACATCTCCATTTTGTGGACCAGCATGGAGCGGCCCTCGAGCTGATCGCGAAACTCTTGCAACGGCGCCGGGTACTCGTCCACGTCGGCCGTGATGAGGTGGTTGGGGACCACGTCGCCGAGGAAGTCAAACCAGAACAGCGACAGTTGGGTCAGCACTTGGCCCTTGCGCGGGACGGGGGTGGGCAGCACCACGTCGAAGGCCGAGAGCCGGTCGGTGGCCACCAGCAGCAGCTTATCGTCGTCCACCGCGTAGATGTCGCGGACTTTGCCGCGCCCGACGAGCTCGACGCCGGGCAGGTTGGTTTCGATCACGACGTTGCAGGATGTGGCGGACATGGAATCCCTGAAGGATACCGATCGGCCCCGAGCCGGAGCAAGTTGGGCCCAGCCGGCCCTGAAGATTGCAGGCGCCACGAATTTCTTGGAAATTTCTTAGAACATTCTGGAAAAAGATCTGGAATATGCCCTACACTAAGGGCGGTTTCGTCATGGGATGCACGCAACTTTGATCGCCAGGGCAAAAGAAGATCCTTCCGAGCGTCGGCGCTCCGCGCGCTTGCCCCTGCGCCTGCCGCTGCGGGTCGTGGAGCTGCGGAAGGAGGCGGTCGATATCGCCGCCCAGACTCGGGACCTCAGCTCGGCCGGGGCGTATTTCGTGGTTTCCGAAACGAATCTGCGCGCGGGCTCGCCGATTGAGTTCTATGTGACGCTGGACGAGGGCCCCGACAAGCCCGTCGAGCTACGCTGCCGGGGCCGGGTGGTCCGCGTGGAGCCGCTGGACGGTGAAGAAGGGCTGGGAGTGGGCGCTTCGATTGACCGCTATCAGTTCGTCCGGCCGGGGAAGCGCTGACCGCGTATGGCTCCAAGCCGTTCTGGACATCCCCGCACAGTCTGATATAGTGGGGGCGTTTGTCCCTGGGCCCGTGGCCTGGGGAGGCGGCCTTTCGTGGAATCCACGTGAGGTCGAGCTCAGCGAAATCCCTATAAGGAAGGTGCCTGGTGACTTCAAAGAAGAAGCTGGAAGAACAGGACGCCGCCGAACAGCAAGGCGGATTTTCCCGCCGCACATTCCTGCACGGCGTCAGCGCCGGCGCAGGCGCTGTTGGTGTTCTCTCCACACAAGCGCAGGCCGCGCCCGCCGCGGGAACGCCCGTCGGCCCGGACCCGGTCTCGATCACACTCAAGATCAACGGCAAGGAGCAACAGCTTAAAGTCGAGCCGCGGGTGACGCTGCTGGACGCGTTGCGCAACAGCCTCGACCACACCGGCGCCAAGAAGGTGTGCGACCGCGGCACTTGTGGCGCCTGCACGGTGATTGTCGACGGCGAGCCGGTTTACTCGTGCTCGATGCTGGCCCTCGAGGCCGAGGGCGGAGCCATTCAGACCGTCGAGGGGCTGTCTTCGAGCGACGACAAGATGCACCCGCTGCAGAAGCTCTTCGTCGACAACGACGCGCAGCAGTGCGGATTTTGCACGCCGGGCCTGGTGATGGCCGCCAAGGCGCTGCTGGACAAGAACCCCAACCCGACGCAGGCGCAGGTGGAAGAAGGCCTCAGCGGCAATATCTGCCGCTGCGGAACCTACGTCGGAGTCCGCGCCGCGGTGCTGCAAGCCGCCAAGGGAGGTCGCCGTGCCGACTAACTACGAATGGCCCTCGCAAGATCAGACCGCGCTGCTGGGCAAGCGCTATAACCGCCTCGACGGTCCCTGGAAGGTGCGCGGGACGGCGGAATACGCCTATGACCGTAACCCGAAGGGGTTGTTGGTGGCGCGTCTGGCGGTCAGCCCTCACGCCCACGCCAAGATCACCTCGATCGACCTTGAAGCCGCCAAGCGGGTGAAGGGTTTCCGCGCCGCTGAGATCATCAACCCCGTCGGGACCGAGATCCAGTGGCCGGGGCAGGAGATTGTCGCGATTGCGGCCGATACCGAGGAGGCCGCGCGCGACTGCGTCGCCGCCGCCAGAATCGGCTACGAAGTGCTCGAACATCTGGCCAAGGAAGAGGACGTCAAGAAGGCGGGCGAACGCAACCGCGTGCAGCCGGCCTCGGACGACACCAAGGGCGAACCCGAAGAGGGCTTCAAGTCCGCCGACGTCGTCCACGAAGGCTACTATGGTTGCGCGTCGATCACGCACTGCTGTCTGGAGCCGCACGGTCAGACGATCGACTGGACCGGCGACGAGATCATCGTGTACGCCTCGACCCAGGCGGTGGGCCGCATCGGCGCCGACCTGGCCAAGAGCCTGACCGAGGACGAGCGCTTCAAAGACGTCAAGGCCAACGACATCCGTGTGATCACGCCCGTGATGGGCGGCGGCTTCGGCTCGAAGTTCAACATCGACACCTGGGGCATCGCCTGCGCCAAGCTCTCCAAAGTGACCGGCCACCCGGTGAAGCTGATGCTCGACCGCGATGAGGAGATGCTGGTGGCGGGCTCGCGTCCGTCCGACTACGGCAACATCAAGGTCGGCGCCAAAAGCGACGGCACGATCGTGGCCTTTGAGTCCGAGACGTGGTCCACCGGCGGCGTCGCCGGCCGCGGCGCGCCTCCGCTGCCGTATATCTTCCAGGAGATCCCGAACCAGCGCATCCGGCATCTGAACGTTTCAACGAACACGGGTCCGGCCCGCGCTTGGCGCGCTCCGAACCATCCGCAGGCGGCGGCGCTGACCATGACGGCTCTGACCGATCTGGCCGCCAAGCTGAAGATGGATCCG
>CAYOPA010000515.1:0-3660 GCA_964405625.1 uncultured Bryobacterales bacterium | reverse complement strand
CCAGAATGAGGGCCTGCGTGAGCGCAAGAAGCTGGGAAGCGACGACGAAGAACAGTGCCACCGGAATGAACTCCCGGATTTCGTGCCGTAGCTTTTCGCCCTTGGATTCTGGAGTCGTATTCATTCCGGCAGCCTCTCTCAATTTGCCGCTACTTCATGGGCGCCAGGGGGATCTCGCTCGCGAGCACGAAGTTCACCACCAGCATGAACTCAACTTACTGGATGAGCTCAATTTCACTGAGCTTCCAGGTCTTGTCGAACCAGGGTTCCAGCGGGCCATACAACCGGAAAAGCATGTTCCAACCCTTGCCGGGCACGGTCTGGATCCAGTTGCTCTCCTTGCCGGCCGGGGCGCTGGGACCGAAATACACGTCTACCGAGCCGTCGGCGTTGACCTGCAGCCCCTTGTCCAGGCTGCTGACCTGCGGATACTCTTGGTCAGTCTGGAGCATGGACCGGGTCTGGTTGTCGTAAACGATCGCCGACCAGAAATCCTTGACCGGAGCTTCCGGCAATACGCGCAAGCGATAGGTCTTCCCGCCATCTAGCGGGTCGCCCTTGGAATCGACGATGCCAACAGCGTACTGGGAGCCGCGCCCGACCATCTTGGCTTCCATCGCCGGCGTCACGCCCGTGGCATAGAAGTAAAAGAAGGCCGCCGCATCGAGATAAGCGACCCCGGGCTGGGACTCGAACTTGTAGCCGCCCAGCCACTGGCGCCAGGTGCTGTTCGGATAATAGAAGGCCTCGGGTATCCGGCTCTGGTAGGTGATCGTACGCGCGGTGGCGTCACCGACGGCCGCGGCCTCGGTGAGGATCTCTTTCATGCGCGCATCGGGCGCGAAGGGTTTGCCTTTCTCGATGCCGATGTACGCAAAAAAGCCGAGGCTTATGGGATCAAGCGATTCGACCGGTTCATTCTGGACCACGTAATTGAGGAGTTCCCAGAACCTGTAATCCGCCGGCGCCACCGTGCTGAATGCCCGGTTGGAGACATTCACAAATTCGTTGGCGGGAGGGTTCTTCGCCTCGGCCAGGGGATAGATCCGGGTGAACTTCTTGAGATTCTCGATCGCCGGCTTGATGTCCCCTTCGATCGGCATGTTGCGCCAGACGAGAATGGACTCGAAGGTCGGTACGCGCACGACGAAGTAACCCGCAGGCACCTCTCCCTCATACCCCGGCGGCAACAACAGGTACTTGCCGCCCTGGCCCTGGTCGGGACCCACGATCCCGATGTCGGTGACGTACCTGAACCAGAAATCGTCGATCATCCCCAGCGTCCGTGGAGGGACCTCGGCCACGACCGGACCCGAATGCAGGTCGATCCACACCCACGTGTAGGGTGTCGTGGCATTAGCGGTGAGGAAAATGGAACGGGAATTCATGTTGTCTTCGAACGTCGGGATCGTGACGTTCGCCGGACCGACCTGGAGCAACCCCTCGCGCAAGCCCGCCATGTTTACCGGGGCCAATGCCAGCAGGTACGCTTGTACAGCCCGTTGGAAGTCAAGGTTGTCGTAGACCTTCTCGACGGTGGCCTTGTCGGGAAAGCCATCGAAGAACTTCAACTCGCCGAGCCGGGTTGGCACGACGTCCGGTATCGCAATCCCCGGAGGAATGGCGGTGCTCATTGTCATGCTGCCTGCGTCGGTATTCGCGTACGGTGCAGTTGCCGAAAGCACGATCGCTGACGCGATCATCGATAGAAGAAGCTTGGAACTCATGGCGTCACCTTTGCCTGGCAATTAATGCGGCGTGAAAACTGGCCCGGAGTGAAGAAAGGTTGCAGCGGCGGCCTCGGGGGTCCGCCGCTGCAACCCGTCATGTTCGCAAGCGCATGCCTGCCTATCGAACCTCTACCGTGACCGACGGAATGCGTCCGGTGAACCGCGATTTAGCCTCTGAGCCGATGGCCTCAACCACCGGCGTTGCCAGGTCGATTCCGACATCAGCGGTTTCGTCCGCCGAGAAGATCATCGGCTGGGTGCGATCGATGCGGCCTTCGCCGACCTTCGTGTCGTTGACGTACAGCGTCCCGTTGCCGCCCTTGCCAAACCCGCCGCCGTCGTAGTCAAAATCGAAGCGGATCGTGGCGGGGCCAGGCTCGAGCTTCTCGGTGCCCGTGACGGTGGTCCTCTCGAGGCCGAGGAAGTTGTAGCCATACGCCGGCACGCCGTCCTTGACGTAAAGCGACCAGCCGCCGAAACGGCCGCCCTGCGCGATCACCGTGCCGTGCGCGCCCTCCGCGGGCACTTCGACCTGGGCGGTGATGGTCTTGGACTTGTTCTTGATGTTCAGGAACACGTTCTCCGTCATCCCGGTCATGCCGTCGGCCAGGGTGATCGAAGTGCGGCCCGCCATCAGGTCCGGGCGGCCAACCAGTTCCGCATTGACGCGCTCGAACACCCGGTCGTCGATCGGCAGCGCCCCGTTTCTCTCAGCCTCTTGCAGGAACAGCGCTTTGAGTTCCTCAAGCTTCTCGGGATACTTCGCCGCCAGGTTGTTCACCAGGCTGAAATCCTTGCTGGTGTCGTAAAGCTCCCAGGCGGAGTTGTCGTTGAGCGCCCGGCGCGGCTTTTGCTCCCAGGGAGCCCTATGGATCGTCCGCGCGAACCAGCCGTCGTGATAGATCGCCCGGTTGCCGAACATCTCGAAGTACTGGGTGGTATGGCGGTCCTTGGCCTTGGCGTCGTCGAAGCTGTAGGCCATGCTGACGCCGTCCATCGGCACCTGCGCGACCCCATTGACGGAAGTGGGTTCCGGCAGGCCTACGGCTTCGAGGATCGTCGGCGTGACGTCAATCACGTGGTGGAACTGGGTGCGCAGTTCGCCCTTGCTCTCTATGCCCCTCGGCCAGTGCACCGCCATGCCGACCTTCGTGCCCCCGTGGTCCGAGGCCACCTGCTTGGTCCATGTGTACGGCGTGTCCAGCGCCACGGCCCAGCCCGCCGCCATGTGCGGATAGGTCTCGGGGCCGCCCCATTTGTCGTAGAACTCCAGCATGTCCTCGACCTTTTCCTGCACGCCGTTGAAATAGGTCATTTCGCTGAACATGCCATTGTCGCCGCCCTCGGCGCTGGTGCCATTGTCCCCTGCCACGTAGAAGATCAGCGTGTTGTCCAGCTCTCCGGTGTCTTCTACCGCCTGGATCAGGCGACCGACCTCGTGGTCGGTCATCTCCAGGAACGCGGCGAACACCTCGAACTGGCGCGTGAACAGCCGCTTCTGATCGTCGGACAAGGTATCCCAATCCTGAATGGCGTCCGGCTTCGGCGCGAGCTGGGTGCCCTCCGGGACGATACCGAGCTTGATCTGGCGCACCAGGATCTCCTCGCGTAACTGGTCCCAACCCTGGTCGAACTTGCCCTTCCAGCGCTCGATCCACTCCTGCGGGACGTGGTGCGGCGCGTGCACGGCGCCAGGCGCGTAGTAAATGAAGAAGGGCCGATCCGGGGTCAGGGCTTTCTGGTACCTGGCCCAGGCGACCGCCTGGTCGGTCATGTCGGTGAGGAAGTGGTAGTTCGGATCCTCGGGCAGTTCCACCTGGTGCGTGCCATCGTAGATGAACGGCGCCCAATGGTTCGTCTCGCCGCCCAGGAAACCATAGAACTTGTCGAAGCCCTGCCGGGTCGGCCAGCGATCGAATGGACCGGCGAT
>CAYOPA010000514.1:811-3667 GCA_964405625.1 uncultured Bryobacterales bacterium | reverse complement strand
GCCGTCGCCCAGACGCCGTAAATCAGAGCGAAGATCGCCGGCCCCCAGAAACCGAGGCCCTCAATCCAGGCGCCGAGGAGCTTGCCGATCTGCTCCAGCGGCAGGGCTCGGGCGATGAGCAGGATCGACGCCAGGATCAGTCCGGCCGCGAGCCAGCGCAGGCGGCCGGGCCACGAGTTGTGTTGCGGGTGCGGCATTCTCTAACGGCTCTATTCGAATCCCCAGGAAAGGAAGTTACTGCCGGCGCGTTAGCCGAGGCGTTCCCTTATAGTGGCGCAAGGATGCCGGTCGCGGCGGCGGCGGCGGCCCATTCGGCGGCCCGATGCGCTATGCTGACCGGCGCCATGACACGTCGCGATTTTCTCCGCACCGCCTCCCTGGCCGTCGTCTCCCCCTGGCTGCTCGACTACCGGGTCCGCGCCGCCCCCGAGCTCGGCCGCCACAAGATCGAGAGCCTCAAGACGATGGTCCTGCAAGGGCCGGATCGCAACTATACGTACGTCAAGCTGCGCACCAACACCGGCGTGGAAGGCATCGGCGAGGGCTACGGCTCGCCCGGCGCCGGCGTCCGCGAACAGATGCACGCCCTGGAGCCGCTGCTGGTCGGCAAGGACCCGCTCGAAGTCGAAAAAGTCTGGTACAGCCTTGACCGCCACATCGACGGCTCGGCGCACAGCTTTTTCCGCGGCGTCAGCGGCATTGAGATGGCGCTGTGGGACCTGGCGGGCAAGATCCTGGAAGTGCCGGTCCACACGCTGCTGGGCGGCGCCTATCGCGACAAGGTGCGCGTCTACAACCACGGCGGCCCGCGCAATCCGCTCGACAAGGCCGTTTGCGCCGATTGGGCGGCCAAGCGACACGCCGACCCTTCGGGCTGGAACTGCTGCAAGTACGGCTTGACGCATACCAAGCCCGAGGAGGACCCGGCGCGCGACATGGTCAACCGGGTGCTCACGGTGCGGGAGCTCCGCAACGTGGCCAAGGGGTTTGAGAACGCTCGCGAAGCCCTGGGCGACGACTACGACATCATCGTCCACTGCCATTGGGAGTACGACGTGCGCACGGGCGTCGATCTGGCCGCCGCGGTGGCTCCGATCAAGCCGGTTTATCTGGAAGACCCGCTGGGCGTCTCGTACTCGGAGAGTTGGAAGCGCTTGGTAACGGTAGCTGAATGTCCGATCGGCAAGGGCGAAAACCTGGCCCGCCGGGAAGATTTCATGCCGTTTATCGTCAACTCGGCGATCGACCTGCTCAACCCCGATCTGCGCAACACCGGCGGCCTGCTGGAAGCCAAAAAGACCGCCGATTTCGCCCAGCCGTTCTTTATCCCCTTTTGCAACCACAACACCGGCAGCGTGCTCAACACGATGATCACCGTGCAGTGGGCGGCCTCGATCAAGGACTACATGCTGTGCGAGACGGTCTGCGGCAAGCGCGACTGGATGGACGACGTGATCGTCCGCGACAAGCCGATGCTGGTGAACAACGGGTTCATCGATGTCCCGATGACGCCGGGATTCGGCGTGGATCTCAACAAGGAGGTCGTGGTGGCGCATCTGGCCGAAGGCGACAGGTGGTGGGACTAACCGCAGCCCGCGCCGGCTGCTTATGAAAGAATTGAGGGTTGGATTTATCCGGCCAATTTCCGGTTCCCTCGCTGGACGATTGGCGCGCCGTCGCCGGCGCTGACGCCGGGCTGTTGTGGGCGGCGTGCGAGGGAGTCGTCGCGCAGCCACTCTACCCCCGGCCCGCGACCAAGAACCTGCCTCGACTGGGCCGACCGGCGGCTGGTCCGTGGCTGGTCGAGCAGGAGGTTTCCCGCGCCGACCCAGCAATGGCCAACGCCGCTCTTCTGGACGGCCTGGCGAAGGGACAGACGGCAATTCGCTTGGTGAATTGCCAATGGGCTTCCGTTGACGAGCTGCGCGTCGCCCTCGAAGGTGTGGATTTGACCGTGCAACCGGTCGCCATTGAAGGCGCCAACCTGTTGGAGCCGCTGATCGCCCTGGCCCAGGAGCGCGGGGCGCCGCTTTCCAGCCTGCACGGGCTCGTTTGCGCGCCGTCCGCAGAAGCCGCCGTCTGGGCGCAAGAGCGCGCGCCGGCGCTGCGCACCGTGTTGATTGACGGCCGGCCCCATCACGAAGCCGGGGCCTCGGCGGTCGAGCAGCTCGCCGCCATCATCGCCGACGCCACAGACCACATGCGAACGCTCATCAATGGCGGCGTCGCGCCCGACCGGGCTGCCGATGCGTTCGGCTTCTCGCTGGCGGTCTCGCAAAACATCCCGCTGGAGATCGCCAAGCTGCGGGCGGCGCGCTCGCTGTGGATGCAGGTCGCTCGGGCCTTTGGCGGACCGCAGGCCGTGCGGCCGATGTCGCTGCACGTCTCAACGGGGTTGCGCGACCTCAGCGTCGACGATCTCGAAAGCAACCTCGTCCGCACGGCGACCCAGGCGTTCATCGCCGTCGTCGGCGGCTGCGATTCGCTGTCGGTAGCCCCATTCGACCTGCCGGCGGGCGGGCCGACGCCGTTCAGCGAGCGGCTGGCGCGCAACCAACAGCTCTTGCTGCTGGAGGAGGCGCATCTGGGACGGGTAGCCGATCCGCTGGGCGGCTCCGGAGCCATCGAGGCGTTGACCGACGCCGTGGCGCGCGCCGCCTGGGCCCGCGTCGAGCAGATCGATGGGGACAGCCCCCTCGCCCGCGTCGCCTACGAGCCGGTGGGCTTCTTGGAGAAACACTCCGGGGCGGAGGCCGTCTGGCATACTCCCGAGAAGATCGACGTCCGCCCGGTCTATACGGCCGCCGATTTGGAAGGCCTGGCGCACATCGACTACCTGCCGGGCATCCCGCCTTA
>CAYOPA010000514.1:0-801 GCA_964405625.1 uncultured Bryobacterales bacterium | reverse complement strand
CGATGTACGCCTCGCGGCCGTGGACCATCCGCCAGTACGGCGGGTTTTCCACCGCCGAGGAGTCCAACGCCTTCTACCGCCGCAACCTCGCCGCCGGCCAGAAAGGACTGTCGGTCGCCTTTGATCTGGCCACGCATCGCGGCTACGACAGCGACCACCCGCGCGTGGCCGGCGACGTGGGCAAAGCGGGCGTGGCGATCGACTCGATCCTCGACATGCGGATCTTGTTCGACCGTATTCCGCTCGATCAAATTTCGGTTTCGATGACGATGAACGGCGCCGTCATCCCGATCCTGGCGCTCTACATCCTGGCCGCCGAAGAGCAAGGCGCCGATATCGCCAAGCTCTCCGGCACCATCCAGAACGACATTCTGAAGGAGCTGCTGGTCCGCAACACCTTCATCTATCCGCCGGGGCCGTCAATGCGGATTGTCTCCGACATCTTCGCGTTCACGTCGCGGAAAATGCCAAAGTTCAACCCAATCTCAGTGTCGGGCTATCACTTTCAGGAGGCGGGCGCGACGGCGGATCTGGAGATCGCCTACACCTTGGCCGACGGCGTCGAGTACATCCGCGCCGGGCTGGCCGCCGGGCTGGATCTGGACAGCTTCGCGCCGCGCATCTCGTTTTTCTGGGGCGTCGGCATGAATTGCTTCATGGAAGCGGCCAAGCTGCGCGCCGCCCGGGTGCTGTGGGCGAAGCTGGTGAAGGGTTTTGGCCCAAAAAACGAAAAGTCGATGGCCTTGCGGACGCACGCCCAGACCAGCGGCTGGTCGCTGACCGAGCAGGATCCCTACAACA
>CAYOPA010000513.1:0-3678 GCA_964405625.1 uncultured Bryobacterales bacterium | reverse complement strand
TCAGCCGCGCGTCCCAAGCCCAGTAGACCCCCCAAATCGGCTTTGCCCACAGACTGCCGGTCACGAGATTGACCACCGCGAACAGCAGCCCAACCTCGTTGGCCGACACCGACAGGTCGTCAAACCGGTTCTCGCGGGTGGCCAGATAGCGAATGCTCGCCACCCCGCCGATGACGAACGCCAAAAACGCCACAAACGCCGAACCGACGTGCAGATAAAAGATGCGCTGCACCACGCCCATGGACATCTCCATGGGGACCCATATGAAGATCAGGTACATCGCCCCCAGCACCATCGCGGCGGTCGAGGCGGTCAGCCAAAGGGGCAACGCGTCGGTATAGGGCGTCTCGCGCGTCATTCAATTCGCCTTAGTCTACCAAGACGGCGGGGACCGGTATCTGGGCGCGATGGAGGCGTGAAGGGGCCGGCGACGAGCCCCCTCGGTCCAGTGAGTGGCTGGCCAGTGAGATCACACGTACATTCAGAATTCTACTCACGCCTAGCGGCCGGTGAGCGGGGTGCAGACATGGTGCGCATTAGCTCCCCGAATGTAACCGCTCTTGATATGATCCTCTAGTGATTGCGGCGGTGGAGCTTACCCGGCGATTCGGCGACCATGTTGCCGTTGACGGTCTCAGCTTCGAAATCGCCGCCGGCCAGATCGGAGTTCTCATCGGGCCGAACGGCGCCGGCAAGTCGACGACAGTTAAGATGTTGACCGGACTCCTGCCACCGACCTCAGGCATAGCGACCTTGGGCGGGGTACGAGTGGGCGCGGACATAGTCGCGATTAAGCGCATCTGCGGCGTCTTGCCCGAGAACCTAGGCCTTTTTGATGACCTAACGGTGGAGGAGCACCTCGCTCTCACCGGCGCCGTCTATGGGGTCCCGCGCTCCGATGCCGGGGGCCGGGCCGCTGATCTGATGCGACTGCTCGACCTGGAGCGCCCCCGCCATACCTTTATCCGCAATTGTTCTCACGGAACGCGCAAGAAGACGGCCCTGGCCATGGCCCTATTGCCGGCGCCGCGCGTCCTTTTCCTCGATGAGCCTTTCGAGGCGGTTGATCCGGTGACGGCGCGAACGATCCGAGGGTTGTTGAAAGCGTCGGCAACTCGCGGCCTGACCGTGCTGCTGACTTCGCACATCCTGCCGTTGGCTGAAACCATCGCTGATCGAGTGCTCTTCATTCGCAAAGGCCGACTCTTGTGGAATTCGACGCCACAAGACGTCCCAGGCTCGCTGGAGGATCTGTACTTCGACCTGGCGGAGCCCGCTGCTTCTGAGGATCTCGATTGGCTCAGATCGCCGCAATCCTGATCCGGCTGCTTCGGCTGGTCGTCCGCGAACTGAGAGGCCTGCAAGGCATAGGGGGGAATAATCTCCTCCTGCTGCTGTTTCTGCTCCTGCAAGGCGGCGGACGCGCGGCGATTGCGCCGTTGCTGGTGATCGGCGCTCTGCTGCTGACCTCGATGTCGGGAGGCGCGCTCGACAAGATCCCGCGCGAGAGAATTGCCTTGTGGCCGCTGTCGTCCGCCCGGCGATCGGCTCTTCGCCTGCTGAGCATCTGGCTCAGCCCCACAGCTTGGATCTTGACGGCGCTGCTCGCGACTTCCGCGTACCGAGTGCTGGGTGTCTTGTTGTTGGCGCTGGTAGTGACCGCGCAGGCCTTCGGCCAAGTCGGCTCGCGCCTTGCGGAACGAATGCCGGCCATCAACCCGCTCCACGCCGTTCCAACTCTTCCGGGCCCGGTCGGGCAGTTGATTAAAAAGGATCTTCGGCAACTGTTGAGCTATCTGGACACTTACGTCGCGTTCGCGTTGTGCGCCGGCGCGACCGCTTACCGATTCGCCCATGGCGCGCCGGATCCTGCGGCCGCTGATGTGGTGTCGGTGCTGGCGGCGGTGATCCTGGGAACGCCGGCGCAGTGCCTGTTCGGCCTCGACGGCCCGGCCGGCCTGACTCGCTATCGGTTGACGCCGTTGCGCGGCTGGCAAATTCTTGTGGCAAAGGATATGGCTTGGCTGACAGCGCTGCTTGTACTGGTTCTGCCGCTCTCGCCCCTGGCCGGGCTATCCGCCGGAGTGGTCGCCCTAGCCATCGGTCGACATCAAGCCATCCATCGTCCGACGCCACAGACGCGCTGGACGCTGGCGTCCGGCGACCTCATCCCGACAGGGCTGGCTCAGAGCGTCGTCGCGGTGATCGCAGGGATGGCCGTGGCGCGGACATCGGCTTGGTATGCGGCGCCGTGTCTACTCATATATGCGCTCTCCCTGTGGATTTACGGATTGCGCTGGGATACGAGACAGCCCGGTAGTTCATGGACTTCGTGAAAACTTTTCCAAATAAACATGCTTGGGCGGCAATTTTTTGGGCGATACTCGGGCATCCACGGACGGAGCCCGAATTCGCGCCGGTATTTGCGTGCGGCTCCCCTCGACTTGTTCCGCGCCTGAGCTACGGAAGTCGTCGGTGCCGACGACCCGCACGTAGGCAGTCCATGGCCACGTTGTTCTCCATGGAGACCCAGATGAAGATCAGGTACATCGCCCCCAGCACCATCGCGGCGGTCGAGGCGGTCAGCCAAAGGGGCAACGCGTCGGAATAGGGCGTCTCGCGCGTCATTCGATTCGCTTTAGTCTACCAAGACGGCGGGGCGGCCCGAATTGTCGGGGCAGTGCGGATGAGCGGTCCACGGTCGGCGGCAGCGGGGCGAATCTGTCGCGGCCGCTCTACCGAAGGCTTCGAGCGCGGAGGAGGAGCCGGCCGTCACGGGTCTGCAGAATCTGCGCAGTGACCCCATCGGTTAGGTCAGGCACTCCTCTTGGTCATCCAGACGGTCCCGGAGCCTCTGCAATCTGCCATGCTGCAACGGCCTCACCTTCATCAACGATCTGGACTTCGCCCCGAGGGATGCGAACGTTGGAACTGAAGCGCATGCTCCGATCTACCGCGGAGTAACTCTCGAATCCAAGGCTCTCCATAATGGCCCGCAGGTCGCCATCGATTTCTACAGCTTGTGTCCCATTGCGGGAGAATGCGGAGAACGATTGCCACCAAGCCCCCATGCTGCAATGAGGATCGGTGCTGGTCTCCTGCCAAACATCCCACTCAGCAAACCATGAGGAGCCATGTCAAAATTAGAGCCCACACGGATATAGTAGCGTCGCTCATATTGTCCTACGATGCATTGAGGGGGCGCGTACATGCTCTTGGGAATATGGGAGAGGACATAGCCTTTCGAGCTCTCAGGAGCAGCAATAGCAGGGTGTCTGACGCCGCCGTGGGCTGGCGCAGTGCACCCTGAAGTCAAGCCTTCAAGCCAGGTGACAAACCGTCCTGGTTGCTCAATCAACTTCGTTCCGATGGGAACATCGCCCCGGGTCCTGTCAGCCCTACAGTCTATTCCCCAAACAATGACTCCCCCTTCGGAGTTGCCGAATCCAGAGATTGTTCTCGCTAAGCCCTCGCGATCGGACGAATGCAGCTTACCTCCTGCGCCATTGTCTGCTGATGTCTTGTAGTCTAGGAGTGTGTCCGAGTATTCGAAAATCGCCTCGCGTGAACACAATATGTCGTAGACTCATTCGAACGCAGGGACTACATATGGGCCACTCGATGAATACTCGGACACACTCCTAGGAGTCCGTCCGAATATCAACGTGCCGGTTCTGG
>CAYOPA010000512.1:0-3681 GCA_964405625.1 uncultured Bryobacterales bacterium | reverse complement strand
CGGCGGCGAGGCGCTGCTGATCCTGTCGGCCATCGTGGCGGGGATCTCGCTTCCGATCCTGCCGGTCCAGTTGTTGTGGGTCAACATGATGTGCACCCTGCTGTTGGGCATCAACTTGGTTTTTGAGCCGAAAGAGCCTGGGCTGATGCGACGTCCGCCGCGCTCGCCCGACGACGCAATTCTGGGGCCGAGGCTGATCTTTCGGGTGATCCTGGTCTCGCTGCTGATGGCGTTCGGGGCATATTCGGCCTACTTTGGCGAGGAAGGGTTGGGCTCGTCGCTCGACCAGATGCGCACGGCCGTGGTGAACGTGATCGTGACGGTCGAGGCGTTTTATCTGTTCAATTGCAGGTCACTCACGCGGTCGGTTTGGAAAATCGGCTTGTTCTCCAACCCGCAGGCGATCGCCGGTTTCGGATTGATGATGGCGGCGCAGATCCTGTTCACTTACAACCCGGTGATGCAAGGGCTGTTTGGATCGGCGTCGCTGTCTTGGGAGATTTGGCCGCGGATCATCGCCGCCGGCGTGTTGGTGTTTGTGATCGTGGAAGGCGTCAAGAAAATCGAGCGGAAGTACTTGCCGTGAGCCCGTGGCGCGGGCTTTGGCGAAGCCCGCGGGGTCGGCTTTTTAGCCGACCTTCCGGGAGCATCCGCAGGCCTCGACCTGGGGGTCGAGGCGGCAGGCGAAGGCGCCTGCGCCTCGGTTGGTTCGGAATAGCAATTCATAGCTCCAGAGGCGGACAAGAATGTCCGCCCCACTAAGGCAGCGGCATGTGTTGGCTTTCCTTGGCGCGAGCCGGTTGGAAGTTTTTCACGGGCTCAGGCGTGCGCACCTGCTCCAGCCACAGCACCCCGTCAAACTCTTCGCTGTTGCCGCGCGTGGTGACGAAATCGATGTCTCCGTCGCCGTCCATGTCGCGCGGGATGAACATGTCGTACATGCCGCGCTTGCGGCGGCTGATGTTGTGCAGCGTCCACTCCTGGGTTGGGTCTTCGGGCTGCTCCCACCAGGCCAGGCGGCCCAGGCGGTCATTCACGGTCACGGTGTCGCTGTCGGCCTCGCGCAGCCCGCCGCTGTAGCCGCCGGTGAACAGGTCTAAACGGCCGTTGCCGTTGATGTCGGCCAGCGCCAGGCCCGTTGACGTGTCCGGTCCCAGGTCGCCGATCTTGTGGATCTTCCAGGGCTGGTCGAAGCTCTCCGGCTGCTCCAGCCAGACGACCACCAGCGGCGACTCCTGCAGGATGATGTCCAGCCGGCCGTCCTTGTTGAGGTCTTCGAACGCCACGTTCATCGCCGTCAGCCACTTGCCCTGGAACTCGGCGGGCTGCTCGACCGTGCGGCCGGTCACCTCGATCGGGTGATATTCAAACTGCGGCGGCGAGCCGCCCTTGTTCTCGAACCAGAAGGGTCGCATCTCGTAGCGGCTGCCGCTGAGGATGTCGATGTCGCCGTCGCCGTCGAGATCCACCGGCTGGGCGTTCATCGGCAGCTTGACCTCATGGAGCACATGCTCCTGCCACTGGTCGCCGTCGACGAGCGGGTCCGCCGGCAGCTTGAACCAGGAGACGGCTTTGTCCTCGAAGATGTCGGGCCGGTCGCCGCGATAGCCAAGCTGGTCACCCTTGTTCGCGGCGGTGACCTCCGGCCGGCCGTCGCCGTCGAGGTCGGCGAAGAAGACGCGGATCCAGGAGCCGCGCATCTGCGTCTTACGCGGGATGGTGCGCGGCCAGTCGCCGGAGCGGATCTGTTGCGGGTCGCCCGGATTTTGGAAATAGATCAGGTGGGCCAGCTCGCTGGCGACGACGATGTCGAGCCAGCCGTCGCCATTGGCGTCAGCGATGGCGACGTCCTCCACGCCTTTCGCCTCGGCGCCTTCGGCCAGCGTGGCGAGCACCCACTTGTCGGGGTCGCCCGTGCCGAAGGCGATGCGGACGTGGTGGTTGTCCTCATGCACGGAGACGATGTCCTCGTAGCCGTCCTGGTCGAGATCGGCCATCTGCAAGCCGTCGCCGCCGCGGATAGGAATGCCGCCGTTGACGCCCTCGTCGTCAATGAGATGCTCCTTCCAGGAGATGTATTCGCCGGTTACGGCGCGGGCCTCTGTGGGGGCGTCCGCCACGGTGAGCGGACCGCCGCCGCAGCCCGCGGCCAACAGCACAAGCAGGGAGAGAAGCAACCGTTGCATCGGGGACGATTCTAGCAGCGAAGGCTTGGCGCTTGTTCCGTCGCTTACCCTACTGAAGGAACCCGATGCGAACCGCTGTCACTTTCCTTGCTCTCATCGCTACCGCGCAGGCCCTGCCCGCTCAGTCCGGCGACCGCGATCTGACCATGACGATGACCATGGCGAAGCCCTCCCGGCGCGCGCTGGTCATCGGCAATGACGCCTATTCGCAAGTTCGGCCCTTGCAAAACGCCGTCAACGACGCGCGAGATCTGGCGGCGAAGCTGGAGGGGCTGGGCTTTGCGACGATGGTCGCCACCGACGCCGACTTGCGAGAAATGGAGCAGGCCATCGACGGCTTCATCGGTTCGATCGAAGCGGGCGACGTGGCGTTGTTTCACTTCTCCGGACACGGTTTACAGGCCGACCAGGAGAACTACCTGATCCCGACTGATTTCGAGCTGCGGGACCGCGCCAGCCTGCGGTACGACGCCTATTCGGCCTCCAAGCTGCAAGACAGGCTCAACGACGCCGGCGCGGCTTTGAGCTTGGTGTTGCTGGACGCCTGCCGAAACAACGGCTTTGACTCCTCGCGCGGCGCGGGCGGGTTGGCGCCCATGAATCCGGCGCACGGCAGCTTCATCGCGTTCGCGACCGGTCCCGGAAAAACCGCTGACGACAACCCCGCCGGCCGTAACGGTCTGTTCACGGGCGTCCTGCTGGAGACGCTGGACGACCCCGGCCTGGAGCTGACGGACGTCTTCCGGGAAGTACGCGAGCGCGTATCGGCCAGGTCCGAAGGCCGTCAGGTGCCGTGGACCCTGTCCAGCGTGCTGGGGCGCTTCTATTTTGACGAGAGCGCGGTCGCCGCGCCTACCGTGGACGCGGCTTCGATGGAGCTCGCTTATTGGTCGTCCATACAGGCCAGCGAGAAACCAGAGGCTTTTACGGCCTACCTGCGACGCTACCCGAATGGAGTTTTCGCCGAGCCGGCGCGCCTGCGGATGGAGGCTTTGCAGGGTGAAGCGCCGCCGGCGGCGGGCGAGGTTCGTGTCAATCTCGCCGACGGGCAGGAATACGTCTGGATTCCCGCCGGTCGCTTCCTGCAAGGCTGCATCGACGGCGACAGCGCCTGTAAGGACGACGAGCGGCCGCGACGAGAGGCCCGGATCTCTCGCGGTTTTTGGATGGCGAGCACCGAGACCACGGTTCGGCGGTACAAGACCTACGCGAAAGCCGCCAAGAAGAAGATGCCGCCGTTTCCCGGCTACATCCCGCCCTTGCTTCCGCTGCTGCCGCCGATCGCGCCGGGCTTTAACTTTGCCTGGAAGTTAGAAGACCACCCCATCACAAACGTGAGTTGGGAGGAGTCCAGGGCTTATTGCGAGGAAGCCGCCGGGGGCCGGCTGCCGACCGAGGCCGAGTGGGAATACGCCGCCCGCGGCGGCGCCGACAGTCAGCCCTACCCCTGGGGCGCCTCGATCGGGCGCGACAAAGCTAACTATGGCTCGGACAG
>CAYOPA010000511.1:0-3686 GCA_964405625.1 uncultured Bryobacterales bacterium | reverse complement strand
AAGCTCCACGTCGTGCGCAACCTGCTTGAAGTGATGGTCGAGCCGCTCGAACGCGCTCTTGCGCTGGCGCCGGTCGAGGATGACGAGCTGACGCCCGAGACCGTCGCGGCGCTCGAAGCCGCACGCACCTCGCTCGACCGTGGCGAGGGCGTCGCGTACGAGGAGATCCGCCGCGAGCTTGGGCTGAGCCAGTGAGCGAGGAGGCCGGCCGCGCCGCGCACCCCCGCGCGGGGGCGCGCGGCCCTCCGCGAGGGGCTTGCTCACGCAACGGTATGAGGATGTCGTTTACACAAAATGGTTGACACTGCCCGACACCGGAGTTTCCACATGCCGCTCAGGCCCGCCGCGGACAAGCAGCGCAGGCGCCTACTCCTGCGCCACCCTTAATCCAAAAACGCCGTCACGTCGCCGACCGCCTTCGCGAAGTTTGCCCTCGCCAGGTAGTAGTCATACAGCGTCTGGATCTTCAGCTCATCGGCCTGCGCCTGATCCTGCTGCGCCGAAACCACATCAATGTTGCTGGTGAGCCCGGCCTCAAAGCGCAGTTGCGACAGCTCCACGCTCTCGGCCGCCGCCGCCACGGCGCGTTCGGCGGCGCGGGCCGAGACGTCCGCGGCCTCTAACTGCACGCGAGCAGCCCGTACGTCCATTCGAATCTGGCTTTCGATGTCGCGCTTCTCCTGCTCCGCCTGCTCCAGCCTGGACTTCGCTTGCAGCACCTCGGCCTGGATGCGTCCGCCTTGGAAAATAGGCATGTTCACCACGCCGCGAACGCTGTAAGTCGAAAGGTTGCTGCCGATTTGCTCGCCGATCACGCCGTAGTCAGCGGCAAAGGCGACCGTGGGCAGGCGTTCGGCCTTGGCGCCGCTCACCTGTAACCGCGCCGCCTCGAGCCGCGACGCGACGGAGAGGATCTCCGGCCGGTTGGCCAAGGCCTCTCGCTCGGCGGCCTCTAGCTCTCGCAAAGCTCCCTCCGTAACCTCCAGCCGCTCCGTCAGTAGCACCTCTTGGTCGATCGGCATGCCGATCGTGTCCAGCAGCAGCAGCTTGGTAACGGCCACGTCTCGGCGCTGCTGGGCCAGCGCGGCGCGCTCGCTTTCGAGGCGGTTTTGCGCGCGCATCAGGTCCAGCCGGTTCCCGGTTCCGACCTCCAGGAAGTCCTCGGCCTGCTTGGCCAGGGCGCGGGCGCTCTCCAGCCGCGCCAGGGTCGCGTCGGCGCGCGCCTGGGATTGGAGCGTCCGCAAATAGAGGTCCACCACGCCCAGCAGCGTCGCCTCCCGCAGCGAATCGGCGTCGAACTGAGCCTGCTGGATGCGTTTGCGGGCGGCGCTCATCTGCTTGACCAATCCGTAATCGAACACCGTCTGCTGCATGGTTGGCCGGGCGTCAAACACCTGGAACGGCCCGATCCGGCTGGGGACTCCCGGAAAAGTCAGCCCGATGCCGCGTAGATTGTTCGTCTGGACGCTGTTTGACGCTTGCGCGTTGAGCTGCGGCAGGTAACCCGAGCGCACCATGCCATACTGCCCGCGGCTTTCGAGCGTCCGCAGCTTGGCGATCTGGATCCGCGGGCTCAGCCGCTGGGCGGCCTCCACCGCGTCGCGCAGGCTCAAGGGGCGGGGCTCGGCGCCCAGCGAAGATGAGACCGCCAAGGCCCCCGCGAGAAGGACTAGGAATCGCATGAATGTTCTCTCCTGTCAGGCTGTGGCGGGCTCTCGCGAAGCGGCCTCGGCGGCCATCGCGCGACGGTTGAAAAGCAGCAGCGCCGACGGCACGAAGATCAATGCCAGAATGGTGGCGCCCACGACCCCCGCTCCCAACGAAATGGCCAACGGGGGCCAGAACTCGCCGCCGTTGAACAGCAGCGGTGAAAAGCCGATCATCGTGGTGGCCGTGGTGGTGACAACGTGCCGCGTGGCGCGCGCCACCACGTTGACCGCGGCCTCGCCGTCGCCGCGCATCACGTCGGGATCCTCCCGCAGCGCCGCCAGCACGACGATCGAGTCGTTGACAGCCACGCCAATCAGACCCATCGATCCGACGATCGCCACAAACCCGAACGGGTACTGGAAGACCCACAGCATGATGAAGGCAAAGCCCATGGACAGCACCGCCACGGCTCCGATCACCCCCGCCATGCGGAAGGAGTTGAACGACAGCACCAGCGTTGAGGCCATCAAGATGACCAACAGGCTGACGTTGGCCAGCAGGTCGCCCACGGCGTCGTTGCGTTGCTCGGCCTCGCCGCCGAAGGTGTAGCCGTAGCCGGCGGGGAAGTGGATGTCCGCCTCGGCCAGACGCTGCTCAAACTTCGCCAGCGCCACCGACGGCAACAGCCCGGACTGGATGTAGCCGCGGATCGAGTTGGCCCGCTGCCCGCTTTTGTGGGGAATACTGGAGAGCTCCGGCTCCAGTCGAACCGCGCCCACGGCCTCCAGCGGGACGCGGTTCCGCCCCGCAATCAGATCCAACGAGGTCAGCCGGGCAAGGTCGCCGCGGTCTGCGTTCTCGACTCGGACGCGCACCGGAAGCTGCTCGGTGGACTCCAGCAGCGAGCCGCCCACCCGGCCATCGAGCGCGCCCTGGAGCTGTTGCGCGGCGGTCACGTTGTCCAACCCGGCCAGCCGCAGCTCCTCGTCGTCGATCTTCAAGTATAACTTCGGCTGACCGTCTTGAAGTGTTGTTATAACATGAGTTACGCCTTCTGTCAGAGCCAGCTCTGTCCGAATCTGCTCGCCGAGCGAGTGGAGGACTTCAAGATCCGGGCCGGTCAGGTGTAGCTCAATGGGAGCCTGGAACGGGGGACCTTGCTCAAGCTGGAGAACCAGCATCTGCGCCCCTGGGAAGGCCTCGTCAAGCTCCTCCTGGATCTGCCGAATCAGCCGAAAATAGCCGCTATTGTCGCGGAGGCTGACCAGCGCCTGGGCGTAGAACGGCGAGCCTTCGTCACCGCCCAGCATGTTGTAGTAGAACTTCGGCGCGTTGCCGCCGACCACCCAATGGACGTCGTCAATCTGCTCGTGCTGAATGAGCGTCTCCCGCGCGCGCACAGCGTGGGACAGGGTCTCGTTGATGGAGGCCTGCTGCGGCAGTCGCAACTGGATTTGAAACTGGTTGCGGTCCGCCGGCGGGAAGAACTGCTCTTGCAGCGTCGGTTGCAGCAGGAAGCCGGCGATTGGCATGGCCAAGGCGAGCAGGATTGCCAGACCGGGCCGCGCGAAGGCCGCCCGCAGCAGCCGGCGGTAGCGTTCGCCGAGCTCGTCGTCGGCAAATCCGTCTCGCCACCAGGTCGCGGAACGCTCGTCGTCGTCGTCGCGTAGGCCCGCGAATGTTCCGGTCAGGGCGGGGATGATCGTCAGCGCCGCAAACAACGAGCTCAGCAGGGCGATGATCACGCTGATGGCGATCGGGCCGACAAACTCGCCGCCGCCGCCGGGCAGCAACGCGATCGGCAGGAAGGCGAATACGCTGGTCAGCGTGGAGCCCAACAGCGGCACGGCCAAGTGCCGCACGCTGTCGCCGACGGCGCTCAGCCGCGACTCGCCATCGTCCAACCGGCGCCGTACTTCGTCCACCATTACGATGGCGTTATCAATCAACAGACCCAGCGCGACAATCAGCCCGGTCACCGACATCTGGTGGATTGGCATGCCGAAAAAGCGCATCCCGGTCAGCGCCATCAGCGC
>CAYOPA010000510.1:0-3693 GCA_964405625.1 uncultured Bryobacterales bacterium | reverse complement strand
GGAAGGCGTCAAACCCAAACGCCTGCTTGAGCAGCACTTGCAGGCCGTCGGGGGGAGTCGGCGCGCGATCCGGCTGGACCGGCGACGGGGGAGCGTCGACGGCGGATTCCATCTGGATCTGGCGGGGCCTGCCGAAGGTCGTCTCCGCGCGCCGCACATCGGCGACAGTGGCGTGGCGCTGGGTGCGCTTGGCCGATTCTGTCAACCCGGCGGCGCCGAGCGTACGCTGCACGGCATCGACGCGCTCGGCCGCCTCGGCTCGCCCGCCGGGCTCACCCACCACCTCCCGCACGTAGTCCTCAATCGCCCGCATGAAGCTCTCCAGCGAGTCCTCGCCGCGCTCGATCGCCTTCAGCCGCGCCTCCCACTCGCCGGTCATCTCGGGGCTCTTGACCTTCTCGTGGACAATTGCAATCAATCCGACGCCCTTGTCGGTGGCGACCAGCGAGCGCTTTTGGCGTTCCACATAGCCGCGATCGATCAGCGTTTCCAGGATCGACGCCCGCGTGGCCGGGGTGCCCAGGCCGCGCTCCCGCATTGCCTCGGAGAGCTCTTTATCGTCCAGGGCCTTGCCGGCGGACTCCATGGCCGTCAGCAAGGTCGCGTCGGTCAGGCGCTTTGGCGCGCGGGTCTTCTTCTTTTCGAGCAGGACCTCTTCCACCCGCGCCGCCAGCCCTTGCTCCAGCCCGCCGGGCAGCTCGGTCTCGTTGTCGTCCTCCTTACGGCGGGCGCGAGGCGGCTCGTCGACAGCCTTCCAGCCTTGCTGGTCGACGACCGTTCCCGAGCTGTGGAAGCGGTCGACGGGCTCAGTGTCCAGCCCAACGGCTGTAATCAGCGTCGTGGTCGAGCGGATGTGCTCGGGCTGCCAGGCGGCCAGCAGGCGGCGGCAGATCAGGTCGTAGAGCTTGCCCTCGGGTGAGTCCGGGTCGAGCTGGTGAGACGCTCGCCCGGTGGGGATGATGGCGTGGTGGTCGGTGACCTTGGCGTCGTCCACAAAGCGCTTGCCGAGCTTCTTGCGGCCGGTCTCGGGAACGATCAGCTCGCGGTAGGGCTCGGCGACGGCGTCGACGATTTCGGGCAGCTTCGCGGCGATGTCCTGCGAGAGGTGACGGCTGTCGGTCCGCGGGTAGGTGATGAGCTTCTCGCGCTCATACAGCCGCTGGGCGATCTCCAGCGTCTTGCCCGCCCGGAAGCCGAACAGGCGGTTGGCGCGGCGTTGCAGCTCGGTGAGGTCAAACAGCGGCGGCGGCTGCCAGCGTTGGGTCTCGCGCTCGACCGACTCGACGGCGGCGGGCTGCTCGCGGACCCGCGCGGCGATGCGTTCGGCCTCTTCGCCGTCAATCGGCAGCCGCGTGTTGCGCTTGCCGTCCTCCAGCCGAAACCAAACCCCGCGCCAACGCCGTTCGCCCTCGGCCGCAAAGTCGGCGGCGACCTCAAAGTACTCCTCGGGCTGAAAATTGCGGATCTCCAGCTCGCGCGCCACCAGCATGGCCAGCGTCGGCGTCTGCACCCGGCCGACCGAGAGCGAGTCGTCGTGGTCGAGGCTGTAGGCGCGGGAGAGGTTCATGCCCACGAGCCAGTCGGCGCGGCTGCGGGCGCGGGCGGCGTCGCCGAGCGAGTCAAAATCCCTGCCCGGGCGCAGCTTGTCAAAACCTTCGCGGATAGCCTCGGCGGTCAGCGATGAGATCCAAAGCCGCTCGAACGGCCGGTCGCAATGGGCGGCCTCACGGATCAGGCGGAAGATCAGCTCGCCCTCGCGGCCGGCGTCCGTGGCGCAGACGATGCGGCCAATCTTGGGGCTGTTGAGGATTTTTTGGAGGACGCGGAACTGCTCCAGCGTCTTCTCCGACGGGACCAGCGGCCACTCGTCGGGCAACATCGGCAGGTCGCCGCGACGCCAGCGCTTCCAGGCCGGGTTGATCTGGTGCGGCTCGGCAAGGCCGACTAGGTGGCCGATCGCCCAGGTGACCACCCAGCCGCCGCCGTGCAGATAGCCGGGACCCTGCTGATTGGCCCCCAACACCCGCGCGATGTCACGCGCGACGGAGGGCTTTTCGGCGATCACGGCCGCGCTCTTTGCAACTGCAGCGGACAAGTCCTTTGTCCGCTATTCTAGCCTGCCCAGCCCGTCCGGGCGGGCTCAGCTCGCCTTGGCCATGGCTTCGGCGTAACGAAACGCGAAACCGCGGCCCATGCCGGCGGCCTGGGCCGCGGTCGCGCCGGACTCCATTTCGGAATCCCGCTTTCGGATCACGTTCTTTCCCTTCAGGCGCTCGCGAACGTCGTCGGGGTTGCGGCTGAGCAGAGAACAGCAGAGCTCAAACGAGAAACCCGACTTCGTACGCCCCTGGATCCAGTCCAGCGCCTCTTCTCGGTGTCGACGCGGACCGCTGCTGGCGTCCTGGAGCGCCTGGATCATGATCGCACCGGCAAGCCGCTGCATCGGCCGGTCGGTTTCGTAGTCTTTTCTGGAGTAAAGTGACGATGGAATGAGCATTTTGGGGAGTCCTTAAACGTCTTTATCGTCCCAGGATGAACAGCGAAAACGAATGAGCCAACAGTACCGAAATAGACTAGGACGATTGACCAGCACCCTAGTCGGCGCTTTTGTCCCAGAATGCGTTGTCGGCGCTAAACCTCATTTCGGCCATAACGAAGCGGGCTTGCATGTCGATTGTCACATTGGGAGGATAACCTGGATGAAACACCGCCAAACAGCCGCCGCGCCCGAGATCGTCGCGGAAGGCGACGCCGGGGTCGCCGACACGATCAGCGCCGAGGACCTGCGGCGCTTGCGCTCCCGCGCGGGGCTGCGCAAGCTACTGCGGGCGCGTAAGATCGATGTCGAGGGCATTCTCGACGAGCTGCGCTACGAGGAGGAGCTCGAAGCGCTGCAAGTCGAGCTCGTGAAGCTCCAGCGCAGCGTCCAGGAGCAGGAGCGGCGGGTGGCGGTGATCTTTGAGGGGCGTGACGCCGCCGGCAAGGGCGGCGCGATCCTGCGCTTTACCCAACACCTCAGCCCGCGCGCCGTGCGGGTGGTGGCGTTGACCAAACCGACCGCGCTGGAGCAGGGCCAGTGGTACTTGCAGCGCTACACAAGCCAACTTCCCGAGCCGGGCCAGATGGTCTTCTTCGACCGTTCCTGGTACAACCGCGCCGTCGTCGAACCGGTTAACGGCTTCTGCACGCCGGCGCAGTATGAGACGTTCATGCGGCAGGTCCCCGACTTTGAGCACATGCTCTACGAGGACGGGATCGAGATCATCAAGCTCTGGTTCTCCATCACCAAGAAGACACAACAAAAGCGCTTCTTGGCCCGTCGCAAGAATCCGCTGAAGAACTGGAAGGTCAGCCCGGTGGACGAGCGCGCACAGGAGCTATGGGACTCCTACACCCACTACAAGGATCTGATGCTGAGCCGCACCCACACCTCCTTTTCCCCGTGGGTGATCGTGGAAACCAACGACAAACTCAAAGCGCGCCTGGAGAGCATCCGGTATGTGCTGGCGACTTTGCCCTATGACGCCAAGCTCGACGCTAAGATCGACCTCTACCCGGACCCCAACGTGGTCAGCCGCTACCACCGCGAAGCCGAGTGAAGCGGTAGAGCCGGACATTCCTGTCCGGCGGCTGGAGTCTCTACATTCTGTCTGACTGGCGCCGGCGGCGGGTGGCGCGGCCTTTGTGGCGCGC
>CAYOPA010000509.1:0-3693 GCA_964405625.1 uncultured Bryobacterales bacterium | reverse complement strand
GCTCGGTGGTCGCCGTGAGCGGGCGCCGCAGGCGCCAGCCGTATCGCTGTCAGCGTAGCGCTGGTAGGCGACGATCATATCGTCGTTGCAATCTTCTCGCGCTCGTCGATCACCTGTTCCAACCGCGCCTGAGGCTAGAAGCTTGGCTCTGGCCTTGATCGGGTCGGGCGGCTTCCGCCTTGCTCTTTGCCACGTTTACCTCCATCGCTCCCGATGGGATCCTTTCATCCCGCTAGATACAGCCCATGCCGGGCACACTGGCGTACGGCTTTGGCGAAGCTCGCTGAGTCGGCTTTAAACCCGACTGAAGAATGCCCGTCGCCACTGAAAGCAGCTCCAGTCGGGCGAACAGGACACTAGCGAACCACGCCCGCCAGCGGCGAGCTGGCCGAGGCGTACAGCCGTTTCGGCATGCGCCCGGCCTCGAACGCCAGCCGGCCTGACCGGACGGCGAGCTTCATCGCTTCCGCCATTTTTTCCGCGTTATCGGCTTCCGCGATGGCGGTATTCATCAGAATCCCGTCGAAACCAAGCTCCATCGCCCTTGCCGCGTCGGAGGCCGTGCCCACGCCGGCGTCGACAATCAGCGGGACTTGGTCGATCATCTCGCGCAGGATGCGCAGGTTGGTCTCGTTCTGAATGCCCAAGCCGGAGCCGATCGGCGCTGCCAGCGGCATCACCGCCGCCGCTCCCGCATCAATCAACCGGCGGGCGTTGATGAGGTCGTCGGTGGTGTAGGGCAGCACCACAAAGCCCTCCTTCACCAGGACGCGGGTCGCCTCCAGCAGCCCTTCGTTGTCGGGAAACAGCGTCTGCTGGTCGCCGATCACTTCGAGCTTGACCCAATTCGACAGGCCGACCTCGCGGCCCAACATCGCCGTGCGGATCGCTTCGTCAGCGGTGTAGCAGGCGGCCGTGTTGGGCAGGATGAACATCCGGTCGCGGTCGATATAGTCCAGCAGGGACTCCTTGGAGCGGTCGCTCAGGTTGACCCGCCGAACGGCCACGGTCACCATATCGGCGCCGGAGATTTTGTGGCAACGCTCCATCTCCGGAAAGCTGCGATATTTGCCCGAGCCCACGATCAGGCGCGACTGGAGGGCTTTGCCGGCGATAACGAGCGACATAAGCCTTGATTGTAGCGCCGCGCCGGAGCCCACAAACAGGCCCTGGACGCGAAACCGCGGATAACGGATGCGTTCGGCGTTGCGCTCAAAGTACTCGGTGTCGTTGGCGATGTCTCGAGCCGGCTTGTCGTGGTCCGGGCGCAGCTCGCGCAGGCCGCGGGCGAACGCCTCGATGTCGCCCTGCTCGAGTTGGTTCAGGCGCCGGGTCGCCCATTGCTTGCGCCCGGGCTCGTCGTGGGGGAAGAGCTTGGCGGCGAGCTCCCAGATGTGCTGGCGGGCGTGATAGAGGTCCACGTTCTGGATGGCGCCGGGGAAGTGCTGATCCGCCAGATTCCAGATCCACGGCGCGCCGTCGCCGAGCACGACTTTCTTGTGGGCTTGGCTCCAGCTGCGCCGCCACGTAGGAAGTCGCATCCGGATCGCGAACCGGCCGGCCTTTGTCGTCGCACTGGGTTTGAGTGAACACGCAGCCCAGCTTGACCTCGCGCGTGCGGGCCGGCTGGCCCTCGGCCTTGCCCGCGCGACCCTCACGCTCCCTTTTGACCAAGGGCGCGCCCGTGCCGTCCATCTCGATGTAGAGAATCGGGGCGGCGGGGGCGCAGACCTCGGGCAGTTCGAGTTGCTTGGCGCGGCGGATGTCCCTCTGTTCGCCGGCCTCGAAATCGGCGCCGATGGCTTCGGCCTGACGCTCGACGGACTTGGCGGCGAGCTCCAATCCGGCCGGCAACTGGAGCTGTTCGCGGCCCTGCTCGAAGCTGGTTTCCGAGTCCACGGCGGCCATCATGCGGCGCACGCCGGGGGAAAATTCCGTGCCCTCGACGTCGAGCTCACGGTCGCGCGGGCTCTGGCCCTGATGCGCGCCCGGCAGCCAGCGTTTGAGCAACGACACGACTCGATGCACCCGCGGCAGAAGCTACGAGGCCGACTCAGCGCGCCCGCGCGGAAAGGTCGCCTCGTGGCCGTAGCCGTGCTTGGTCAGGGGCTGGTAGCCCAGCCAGCCGTCGGTATGCACCGTGGTTCCGGGCTCGATGCCGTCCTCCACAAACGCCATCAGGCTGCGCGCCGAGGCGTCGGGGATGCTGCGCATGCGGATCCGTCCGATGCCGGCGCCATTCTCCTGCGCAGCCACCGCAACCAACACTTTCGATTCGGTTTGGCGGCCCCGCACGCCCAATTCCAAGCCGCCCAGCAGAGTCTCACCCACCTCCACGCGACCGCTCAGACGGTGTCGCCCCGGACGCACCATGGCGCGACGGAACTTGTGCAGCCAACTCCAAGCCGCTTTGTAACTGCGCAGCCCCAGAACCCGCTGCAGGCCCAGTGCGCTGGCCCCGTTTTTCTGCGCGGTCACCCACCACATGGCTCGAAACCACAGCCGCAACGGCTGGCGGTTATCTTGAAAGATCGTGCCTGCGGTCACCGAAGTTTGTCGCGCGCAGCGCGCGCATTCGAAGTAGACCTTCCTGACGGTCCAAGCCTGCCCGTGGCCGCACTTGGGACACCGGAATCCGTCCGGCCAACGCAACTGGTACAGATAATCCCGGCAGGCCTCCTCGGTCGCGAACCGCGCCTCAAACTCCGCCAAGTCCCGGGGGTAATCCTCCATAGGCCCGCACACCACATCTTGGGGTCACCTGAGTTAAGTAGATACCCAGCTCGTCGTTTTTTTACAAGGAAGACAGGATGTCCCTGACGTATATATTAAAGTCGCCGCCATTTAAAATATCCTCCAAATGGTGTATTTAAACATAACGCCATAAGTAATTGCGCATAATGAAGCGGCTGTGCTCTCATGGAGACATGCGAGCGCTCACGATTCCCGATGCGGGGACGATCATTTTCGGATTGCAGGATGAGATCCGGCGATCGGAGGAGTCCCGCTATGACCATCGACTGCACGGTGTGCTGTTGGTGGCGCATGGCATGACCTGCCCGCGGGTCGCCGAGCTGTTGGGGGACGCGCCGCGCTCGGTCGAGTATTGGGTGCGTAGGTTCGAACAAAGCGGCTTGGCCGGCTTGCGGGAGGGAGGACGATCCGGCCGACCCAGGCGTCTCGACGAGGAGCAATTGCGGGAGATCGACGGCGTTCTCCGCCGGACGCCGCGCGAGGCGGGGCTGAGCGGGAACCTGTGGGATGGCAAGACCCTGGCGGCCTGGATCGCCCAGCGTTACGGGATCGAGCTGGGAGTGCGGCAGTGCCAACGTCTGTTCCGGCAGTTAGGCTTTCGGCTGCGCAAGCCGCGTCCCGCCATCGCCCAGGCCGATCCGGCGCGTCAGAAGGAACATAAAAAAAACTCCAAGCGCTGATGGCGGACCCGCAGGTGGATCTGTGGGCGACCGACGAAGTGCATTTCCAGCAGCATGGCTCGCGCTGCCGGATGTGGATTCCACCGGAAAGCAAGGACCCGGTCTTGCTGCACGCTGCCACGCGCCGCAGCGTGGGATACTTCGCGGCGGTGCGGCTGCGGGACGGGAGATTCTACTATCGTCGCGAGCCGGGCAAGTTCAACGGCCCGAGCTTTTTTGCCTTCATGAAAGGGCTGAGGCGCGGCAGCATCCGCAGCGG
>CAYOPA010000508.1:0-3707 GCA_964405625.1 uncultured Bryobacterales bacterium | reverse complement strand
TGCTGACTGATGGTGCCGGGGAGAGGAGTCGAACCTCCGACCCCCGCATTACGAACTGGATTTGGCCTGTTTTCGGGTCTTTCTTCTGATTCAAGCAGTTAGTCGCCAATAGTGCTCAACTAACTGTTCTACCTGTTTTTTCTGAACCGCTCCGAACGCGATCCAGTTCGCCCGAGTTCGCCCCCGTTACATTGCGGTTGCACTTATAAGTGCACTAGCCTCGGCGCATAAACTGAGGTCGTGAATAGTGCGCGCAATCATCGGTGCACGGCTGCTCGCGAGTGCAGCCGCCCAGCCCGGTCCCAAGCCCTTCGAGATTAGCGACAGCCGGTTGCCCGGCTTCGTCGTGCGGATCCAGCCGTCCGGCGTGCGCGCGTTCTACGTGCAACTGGGACGCGGGCGGCGCGTCGCGCTCGGCAAGGTTGGACCGCTGACCGCAGAGCAGGCCCGGCACCGCTGCGAGCAGGTGCTCGGTAATGTGGCTCACGGGCGCGAGCCGACGTCCGGGCTCGACGGCCCTGCACCCCTCACCCTGGGCGACTTCATCGAGGCCACCTACGCGCCTTGGGTGAGAGTCAATCGGCCCCGGAGCGCCGACGACAGGGTAGCCCGCCTGGAGTACTGCTTCCGGGACTGGAACCACCACCCTCTGACCGCCATCTCCACCGGCCAGGTCGAGGCCTGGAAAACCGAGCGGCTCAAATCTGGCCGCCGGCCTGCCACCGTGCACCGGGACCTGGCCGACTTGTCGGCAGCCCTGAGCCACGCCGTCCGTCTGGAGCATCTGCTGACCAACCCCGTCCACCGGGTGCAGAAGCCGCGGCTGGATCGCACACCCAACGTGCGCTTCCTGGACCCGGACGAGGAACAGGCCCTCCGGTCCGCGCTCCGGGAGCGGGATCGAAAACTCGAGGCCGCCCGGGACTCCGCCAACGGCTGGAGGCGGGAACGGCACTACACCCCAATGGCGCGGCTGGAGCACTACGGGGATCACCTGACCCCCGCCGTCCTGGTGAGCATGAACACCGGGCTGCGCCGGGGCGAGCTCCTGGGGCTGCGCTGGGCCGACGTGAGCTTTCGCCTCGCCCTGCTCTCCATCCACGCCGCCTCGGCCAAGACCGGGCAGACGCGGCACCTGCCCCTGAATCCCGAGGCACTCGCGGCGCTTCGGCGCTGGCGGGATCAGTGCGGCGGAGCGCAGCCAACGGATACGGTGTTTCCCGTGACCACGTCGTTCAAGACCGCCTGGTCGGCCGTCCTTAAGTCGGCGGGGATCACGCGGTTTCGCTGGCACGACCTGCGCCATCACTTCGCGTCACGGCTGGTGCAGGTGGGCGTCAGCCTTAACACGGTTCGGGAATTGCTGGGTCACAGCTCGCTGGCGACGACGCTGCGGTACGCGCATCTGGGGCCGGATCAGAAGCGGGAGGCGGTGGCGTTGCTGACGGAGCAGGAGGTGACGGCGGTCAGGGAGGACGCGGGTCAGTATCGCTTGGCGGATGGCAGTCCGATAAGTGAGCCCATCCCTTCTTCGTCGATCGTCTTCAGCACTTCGTCGAAGGCCGCCTGTTCACTCTCGAACGCGTCATCCCAGACAGTCGAATTGCCGTACTCGTCGACGACTTCCAGCAACCACTTGTCGGCACCGTCGCCATAAATCTCTACTTTGACGGTCTTGCCATCGCGAGTCAGCGACTGGCAGAGAGGAGACATTTTCAGGACGAATTCTTCAGTCATCGGCTGGCTGTTTGTCATGCGACGTTCTGCATCTTGTTGGCAAAGTCCCGACCCGACGTGGCCGGCGGCAGCGGCTTGCCGTCCTTACCGTAAAGCGCAATCGCTTCCTCGACGATCTCGCAGAGTTCATCAAACACCTGCTTCTCGTCGTCTCCGTGGCAACCGCCGTAGATCAGGCCGGGGGAACTGCCGACGTAGCACTGGTCCTCTTCAGACCATTCAACGATCTTGACGTATCTGGCACTCGCCTTCATTTCTTCGACTCCTCAATCGCGAGCTGCGTGGCCCGGATCTGATAACGCTTCGCATCGTCTCCAGTTCCGCCCGATATTGTCACAGGTTTGGACACTTTCGGATGAATGTAGTTGCGATGGCTACCTTTGCCGCCCCGGTTAACAAAACCCGCCCCTTCGAGGTCGGCGATCAGTTGCCTCAGTTTGGGTGGCACTCGTGCTTCCTCTGATTTGTCGGCGCACAACGGTCCAGCGGCCTATCCCTGTGTCGTGCCGTCTGCCCAGCCTGTCCATCGTCATCCCCCATGAGAGTCGCTCTCGTCAGGACTCCTCACAGGCGGTCGTACTCGGCGTCCGTGTCGTTGTCCCAGACGGCGCGGAAGGCCGGCTCACTGGCCCTGGCAGCCGCTTCTGTCTGGCCTCGAGCAGAATCGCGTGCGTGCAGAAAGTCGATGAAATCCTCGACCTGTGCCCGGCGCTCAGGGCGCAGGCGGCTCAGCTTCTTGATCAGCGTGGCGTGTTGCACTCGGCTCAGTTCCTTCGCTGGTATCGCGACCTCGTCACGCCGCCATGACTTCCCGCAGGACCTCGGGGTGCCGCGCGACAATCTTCAACAGGGTCTCCGCCGCACCCGACGGCTGCCGGCGGCCCTGCTCCCACTGCTGCAGCGTTCGGGGAGAAATCTTCAGCGCCGACGCGAACTGGCTCTGCGACAGTCCGGTCTTAAGGCGGGCAGCAACGATATCGTTCGCCTCGACTTTGTACCTGGCCCCGTGCCGCCCGGCCTTCACATCCCGGATGGCCTGCAGCAACTCCTCACCAATGTTTCGCTTGGCGTCCCGCGCCAGCAACTCTTTCTCACGACGTGGCATGACCCATCTCCTCCGCAATCTTTCGCAGGACATGCGCCGGGATATTCTCCCGAGCGCTCTTCGCATAGATAACCAACAGAACCAGTGCGCCGCGAGCAAGGCGGGCAGTGTAGATCACCCGGACCCCGCCCCGTTTTCCAGCACCTGCACGCGTCCAGCGGATCTTCCGGCAGCCGCCGGATCCCGGAACGACAGCACCGGCTTCCGGACTATTCGCAATGAATGCCGCGAACTCGCCCCGTTCTTCCTCTGACCAGTAGTCGGGCCAGAGCTTGCTGAACAGCGGCGACTCAATGATCGTCAGCATTGGGGCGGACTATACGCCATTGGAGTATGGCCGTACAAGTCGACCAGGTCGCACTCTGTAAGCTTCTGGAGACAATCCTTGCCCCTGACTGCCGGAACGGACGTCACGCGCCGACCGTAACGCGCTGCACTCCCACGAAATCGAGGCGCTGCAGGGGTGCGCCATGGACCTCAAGACACAGCTCGATGGCTTCCTTCACCCGAAGCATCAGTTCGTCGAGTGAGCGCGCCTGAGTGTGGCAGCCGGGCAAGGCCGGAACGGTGGCCACGAAAAAGCCTTCCGAGTCCTTCTCGACGACAACGTTAAATTCCTGGGTCATGACTACCTCCACGGGAGATTCTAGTGGCTGGCGCGGGGCACACGCCGCCCCTTACCGCCCAATCCCCCGACCTCGCCCTCGCCCCGGCCCGTCCATCGAAATCCCCCGCTGCACCCCCCGCTCCAGCTCCCGCCGCCAGGGCACCAGGCTGAAGCTCCGCCCGTCGCCCAGCAGCGCATACCGCCCGCTGACCAGCTGGACTGACCGCAGGTAGACCCCGGCCCCCGGCTTCCCGTCCG
>CAYOPA010000507.1:0-3714 GCA_964405625.1 uncultured Bryobacterales bacterium | reverse complement strand
CGGCTTCCTACCGGCAACTGGTCTTGGGCGGGCTTCCGCCCGCCCCTACGCCGTTTCAGCCAGTAGACGCTTGAGCGTCTCGGCCAATTCCCCGCGCGGCGCCTCTTGCTGGCCGAAGCGCGCCGCTTTCCACTCTTCGTGGCTGCCCACGGCCTCGGCTTCCTCGCGGCCGACTTCCATCTGCTTGAGCGTGACCACGTTTCGGGCCGCCTCGTCGCCGCCCATAATCACGACGTAGGGGATTTCCAGCCGGTCGGCGCGTTGAAGCTGCTTCCCAAGCTTCTTCGGGCGCCCCACGTGGATCTCGGTGCGAATACCGGCCCGCCGCAGCTCGAATGCAATCGCCAGATACTCGCCCATTAGGCTCGCGTCCATGGTCGTGACCAGCACCTGCGCGGTCGTCTTCGGCCGGCGGACCCGCCCCAAGTGGATGAGCGCCGCCAGCAGCCGGTCCACCCCAATGGAGGCGCCTGTCGCCGGAATCGGCTGGCCGCCGAACCGCGTCACCAGGTTGTCGTAGCGCCCGCCGCCGAACACCGAGCCAAGCTCCGGCGCGTCCAGCAGGTTCGCTTCAAAAACCGGCCCCGTGTAGTACGCCAGCCCGCGCGCAATCGACAGGTCGAGCATCACCCGGTCCGATCCGTAACCCAGCGCCTCCAGGTGGTCCGAGATCGTCTGGATGACGCCGAGCTCTTCCTCAGCGCCCGGTACGCCGTCGAACAAAGCGCGCACTTTCGCCAGCGTCTCAGCGCGGGTCCGGCCCGAGGTCGTCAAGAAGGCCTCGATCTGGGAAGCCTGCTCGGCCGAAAGCCCCAGTCCCTCGATCGGAGCGCCGGATTCGTCCTTGTAGCCGACGGTGAGCTCCAGCTTGAGCTTCTCCAGACCGATCTTATCGAGCTTGTCGAGCACGCGAAAGACATCCACGCCGCGCTCCTCGCCGATGCCGGCGAAGGCCAGCAGCAGATTGAGGATCTTGCGCGAGCTGAAGCGCACGATGTAGGGGCCGACCTCAAGCGCTTCCAGCGTGTCGCACATGGCGGCCATGATCTCGACGTCGGCGATCTCCGAAGGCGCGCCGACCGAGTCGATATCAAATTGCGTAAATTGCCGAAAACGCCCTGGGCCTGGCTTATCGGCCCTCCAGACCGGGGAGACCTGGTAACGCCGGAACGGAAACTCAATCTCCCGACCGTACTGAGAGACCACGCGCGACAGCGGCACGGTGAGGTCGAAACGCAGCCCCAGCGCCTCCTCTTCGGGGTTGGAGACGCTGAACATCGACTGTTGCGCTTCCTGCCCGGCCGAGCCAGAGAGGACGTCCATGTACTCGACGGCGGGCGTCTCCAGCGGCGAAAAGCCGTAGCTCTCGTAGACGCTTCGGATCGTATCCAGCATCCGCTGGCGGGGGATCATCTCATCGGGAAACAGGTCCCGCAATCCACGGGAAAGGCGCGCTGCAATCTTCATGGCCAAACAGCCCAGCGTAGCACCGTCACCCGCGCAAAAACCCCGCTCGCCCGGTGTTAGTGACCGCCGGAAGCGGCTCGGGTCTTGGCTGCGACGGGCAGCAGGTGGTCCGGCGTCCAAAGCTCCGGCGACCAGCGATAGCCGTCCCGAAACACCAGCACCGCCTCGTAATCAGTCTCGCGACGGCGGCACAGTTCTACGTAGGCGGGTATTGCGACCGAGTCGCTCCGCAACGAGACCTCTACCTGGGTTGGCAGCGGATCCTCCACTGCCACGACGGCTTCAAAGGGATCAATCCGTTCCAGGATGGCCGGGCGGGCCGGTTGAGACGAACCGTCGATCCATATTCGAACCAATTGCGAGCAAAGGTATCGAACCGCCATGCCGGACTGACCCGCTCTGAAGTTAGCACGTTTGGCAGCCAGTTCCTGCTCCATGGCGATTCGCGTTGGGCAAGATTGTGCTTTTTGTTGTGGCGGCCTTGTGGGACCTGCTCCGGCGGTCTCCGCTTCCGACGGTCGGCCTCCGCGGTTCGCCTACCCGCCAGGTAAACCTGGGCGGCTCGATCGGAAGGGCGTACAATACCAAATCAAGTCGCCATGCACCCGCGCCGCCATCCCCGCACGCTCGTCGCGCTTACGGCCCTGCTGGTCCTGGCCGCCGCTCCCGCTCAGGACACGCTCTCGCCGTCGCTGGGCATCCAGCAGATCCAGATCGCCCTCGAATCCAGCGCCGACCAGCAACGGCTCGCTGAAATGGTCGAGCAGCGCGGCATCGACTTCGCCTTCAATCCCGAGGTCGGCCGCAGCCTACAGGCCGCCGGCGCCCGCGCCGAGCTGTTGGCCGCTCTGGCTCTAGCCCGCTTCGTCGGCGAGGTCTCGGACGACCCCGAAGCCTATGCCGAGCCGCTGCCGGAGGGCTATGTTCCCCTGCCCGTCGCCCGCGCCAAGGACTACGACCCCTTCACCCGCCAGGGCCGCCTCGACCTGCGCATGGTCGTCGACGGCGTCGCCGAGGTGCGCATCCGCGGCGACCGCATCATCCACACCGACCTGCAGGCCCGCATCGGCCGCAACGCCGGCACCGAGATGACTCAGCCCCTGCCCGCCGCCGAGCTCGCCTCCATCACCGCCGAGAAGAAGAAAGGCCGCGGCGAGTGGGTGCTCCTACAAAAGCCCGCCGAGAAGAACGACTTCCAGGCCATCCTACGCATCTACGACGTCAAGGGCGGCGAGGACGAGTACCACATTCAGCTCCATTGGCTGCGGGCCGAATAGTCCTCCTCCGCCGGTAGCGCCCGACCATGGAACCGTCGTCCTTCGTCCTGGTAGGCGTCTTGACCTACCTGCTAGCCAACATGGCGCTGGGCTTTTGGGCCGGGCGTCAGGTCCACGGCTGGGCCGACTTCATCGTGGCCGGCCGGCGACTGCCGTTGTGACTGGCCACGGCGACGCTCTTCGCCACTTGGTTCGGCGGCGGAACCTGCGTCGGGGCTGCAGGAGCCGCTTACAAAGAGGGCGTCCCGGGCGTCATCGCCGACCCTTTCGGCGCCGCCTTGTGCCTGTTCCTGGCGGGTTGGTTCTATGTCAGGCCGCTGCGGCGGATGCGGTTGCTGACCATCGGCGACTTCTTTCGGATACGCTTCGGCGCGGCGTCTGAGCGAATTGCGGCGCTCCTGCAAGTCCCGCCGTTTATCGGCTGGGCGGCGGCGCAAATGGTGGCGTTCGGAACGGTGCTGCAAGCGCTCAGCGGCATTGACCAGACCACCGGCATCCTGCTGGGCGCGGCGACGGTGCTCATCTACACGGTCGTTGGCGGCATGTGGGCGGTCTCGTTGACGGATACCTTGCAGGCCGTCGTCCTCATCACCGGACTGATCTTCCTGTTGCCGCTGGCGCTGGCGGCCAATGGCGGCTGGGCGGAGATCAGCGCGGCGCTCCCGGAAGGGCGACTGAGCCTGCTGCCGGAGAGCTCGCCGACGGCTTGGCTTTGGTACCTGCAAGCGTGGCTGGTGGTGGGCCTGGGCAGCATCCCCAGCCAGGACTTGCTGCAACGCTCGCTGAGCTCACGCGACGCAAAGGTGGCCGTCCGCAGCGCCTTCATCGCCGACGGCATGTATCTAACCGTCGGGCTGATTCCGGTGACGCTGGGCATGGTCGCCTCCGTCGCCCTGCCGGGCCTGGCCGACCCCGAGCTGTCCCTGCCGTTGCTGGGACAGCAGTACCTGGGTCCGGTGGGCTTGGCGCT
>CAYOPA010000506.1:954-3718 GCA_964405625.1 uncultured Bryobacterales bacterium | reverse complement strand
AGCATCTTTCAATCGTAGCTCCGCGCGACGGTCGCTGTGTTACGCTACAGCGTTCGTAAACCCCGGCAGAGCCCCAAGATGAGCGCACACCCGCAAGCTTCCCGCTTTTTCCTCGCCAGTTGCATCGCCTTGATCACTACGGCGATGAGCTTCGCCATTCGCGGCGAGATCCTGGGCGTCTGGACGGCCGAATTTTCGCTGACCAACGCCGAGGTCGGCGCAATCAGCGGGGCGGCGTTTTGGGGCTTCCTGCTCTCAATGGTCTTCGGCGGGCCGCTGTGCGATGTGGTCGGCATGGGCCGGTTGATCGCATTGGCGTTTGTCGGCCATGTCGCGGGCACGGTCTTGACGATCTTCGCCGGCGGCTACTGGTCGCTGTTTACTTCGACCCTGCTGGTCGGCGTCGGCAACGGCTTGGTCGAAGCCGCCTGCAACCCGCTGGTGGCCACGCTCTACCCGGACAACAAGACGACCAAGCTCAATCTGTTCCACGTCTGGTTTCCCGGCGGTATCGTCATCGGCGGACTGATGGCGTACGCGTTGCAAAGCATGGGCATGAGTTGGCAGGTCAAGATCGGCTCGATGCTGATTCCGGCGGCCATCTACGGCGCGATGTTTTTTGGGATGAAATTCCCGGAGACTGAGCGGGTGGCGTCGGGGGTCTCGACGGGCGCGATGTTCAAGGCGGCCCTGAATCCGCTTTTTCTGTTCATGGCGTTCTGCATGCTGCTGACGGCGGCGACCGAGCTGGGCACGAACCAGTGGGTGGCGGAGCTGCTCTCCGGCGTGGGCGTGCCGGGCATCTTGATCCTGTGCTGGATCAACGGCCTGATGGCGATCGGCCGAATGTTTGCCGGACCGGTGGTGCATCGGCTGGCGCCGGCGGGGATGCTGCTGTTTTCCGCCGTGTTTTCGGCGCTGGGCCTGTTCTGGTTGAGCCATACCAGCGGCATGGTTTCGTTTGCGGCGGCGGCGGTGTTTGCGGTCGGCATCTGCTACTTCTGGCCGACAATGTTGGGGTTTGTGGCCGAGTATGCGCCGCGGACGGGCGCGCTGGGTTTGGCGATCATGGGCGGCATCGGCGCCGGCTCGACGGCGATCGCCCAGCCGTTCTTGGGCTGGGTGTATGACCAGCAGATCGCCGCCAACCTGCCGGCGGGCGCCACGGTCGAGGCGTTGCGGGGCGCCGCTGCGGGCTCCGCCGAGCTCGAACAGTGGACGCTGGTGCAGGCTGCGGCGGGCTCCGGCGCTCTCCAGACCATGGCGGTCCTGCCCGTGGCCCTCATCTTCTTATTTGGCGCGCTCTATGTGTGGCAGCGCGGCAAGACGCCCGAACGGTTGGAACAAGTCCGCTAGGGAGCCGCTTCGCTCTTGCGGGCGGCTCGGATGGCGCAGGCCGACGGGAGGCTAGTGTCCTGTCTCTCGGGTTCGTATACAAAGACCAAGTCAGGCAGCGACGCCTGAAAAACCTAGTTGTCCGCCCTGAAGGGACGGCGCATAGATTAGCCCCGGGCGTAAGGGGCTGTAAATGATTCCGCGATCCGCGCAGCGGGAGCGTACTCAAGCCCGTAGGGCGGCATTCTGCTAGCCCGGTCCGTAAGGGCCGGGTTGTATGCGGCGCGAAGCCCCGTTGTTTCTTGCGTTTGCGATCGACCGGAGGCGACAGCCGAAGGTCGATCACAAACGCCGCTGCCGAGCTTTCCAGATCCGGGATCCTCATTCCCCATTTTTTTTACAGCCCCTAAGCCCGGGGAATTAGGGCGCCGCGGCCCCCACGGACCCCGGGCTTACGCCCGGGGCCAATGCAGACCACGCATTTCGGACGCCAAGGCATTTTGTACGCGGACATTTGAGACAAGACGCTAGCGCAGCTCCGCCGGCGTTTCAAACGTACGGAGTTGCAAGACCTCCGCGACGATATTGAACGCGTTGCCTGCCGCGGACGCACAAGCGTGCGGCGCGAGGGTCGGCTCCCTGCCCTCCGAGCGAGTGCGCAGGACGACCCGCTGCTCGCCGACGGCTTCCGCCCGGCACGCCGCCAGATTGACCTGGACCATGCCGACCGTGGCGGCAATGCTGTTCATCCCGCCGATCGTCTGGGGCCGCTTGGATTCGCGTTGGACGATGCCATCCAACCGCACCACCAGGCGCGCGAGCTCGTCCGCCGTCTCGACGATGGCGTCGAGCGTCGCGACCGCCTGGCCGGCGTGGCGGCTGCGGTCCCGGGCGTTGTCGGCGGTGTGGGCGCGCTCGACCGCGAAGGCGGCCTGCTCGGCGTAGCGGCCCACAGCAAAGGCCAGGCTCATGATGGCGGCGCTGGAGCCGTCGTCGTTGCCGCAATGCCAATGGTTCTTCCAGTCCTTGACGCAGCTCATCAGGTTCGGCGGGATCGTCCAGTCGTACGCCGGCCCGGTCGGGTCCTGCGGTTCCGGCGGCTCGGGGATGTCCGGATCGATCGGAATGCCGGCCTCATCCAGCCACTCGATCTGGTCGGGATGGTAAAACTCGGCGACGAACGCCCCAGTGCCATTGGGGGCCGGCATCCCGGCGTACGTTAGGGTTGCGGGGGTGTGAAAGGAGTAGTTTTCTTCCCCGCAGTTGCCGTTCACAGGGCCGGTTGCGCGGATGAAGGCGGCAGGTCCCCAGCTATCAGAGGAGTTGAGGGCGGCGTATTGCCCCAACGAGGAATTATCGGCAAAGAACCAGGCCTCGCTCCACAGCAGCGGATTCGGGTCGTGGGAGAGGCGAAAGCCGCAGGCTTCGT
>CAYOPA010000506.1:0-944 GCA_964405625.1 uncultured Bryobacterales bacterium | reverse complement strand
TAGCCGCCTCCGACGCCGTTGGATTGAATCACCATCGTACCTGCCGGAGCTCCGGTCCAGTAGACGACGACGCGGTATGCGTGCGCGTCGACTGCCGCGAGGCAGGTCAACGCGAGGATGAGAACAATGGGACTCCAGCGCCGGGAGCGCGGGTAGGGGGGAATACGCTTCATGATGGTCTTAACCTCCACCCTTCCAAGCGACGGGGGCGGAGCTGCACCATCACAGCGGGGGCGTCTCTACTCGAGGACAAACTTCGTGTAGGGGATCTGATCCTTCGAAATCACCACCACCTGCTCGGCCTCGCCAACGCCTTCCTTGACGACCTTGATGCGGTATGTTCCTCGCGTGAGCAGCACCTTCGCATTGGTCTTCTGCGGGATCTTGCGGCCGTCGATGTAGATCTCGCCGCCGGTCGGCTCGCTGGTGATGAGGGCCGTCACGCGGTTGTCCTCCAGCGTGATCTCCACCACCTCCTGCTCGTTCGCCCCGAGCTCCACAAAGCGCCGCGCCGTGTGGAAGCCCTCAAGCTCAGCCTGCACGGCATGGCTGCCCGACGGGACGCCCTCCAGGCGGCAAGGCGCCTCGCATTTCCAGTCCGGCCGGTCGCCCACCGAGATGCGGGCGCCGGGCGGCGTGGTCCGGACGTAGACCGACACACTGTCAAACGTTGGCGGCTTGGGAGCGACCACAGCCTTGGCCGGGGCCGGTTTCGGCGGCTCCGCCTTGGCGATCTCGGCCTGCGCCGCGGGCGGCTCTACTTCTTGTTCTTGCGCCTGCTCCTCCGGCGCTTGCTCTTCGGTATCCGGCGGTGCGGGCTCGGCCGGGCGCATCGCCGGGGGCGCTTGTGATGCGCCAATCGCCGCCTGCCTTCCCTGCGTCGTCTGCCGCGCTGGAGCGCCGCCGCCAGTCAGCCAACTCACGGCGGCCTGGAAACCGCCCTT
>CAYOPA010000505.1:502-3746 GCA_964405625.1 uncultured Bryobacterales bacterium | reverse complement strand
TGCAGTCTTGTCGAAACATCGTCTTGTCTCGGCGGCCCAGCCACGCGCACTTGGGCGCTTTCGGAGGCCGACCGCAGTTTCCGAAGAGCCCTGGAGAGCAATGTCGCCACGGAACCGACGCTGACCCCCATCGTCTTGCCAATGTCGCGGTATTTCATCGAAGCCAGCCGCAGAAAGACGGCTTCGCGCTCGCGCTCCGAAAGCGCCGACAGCAACCGCCTCGCATTGTCGCGTCGTATGAGCTCGTCAACTGGCTCGTAGGGCTTGTCGTCACAGCGCTCTTCGATCCCGGCCAGCGAATCTTCCGGATAGGTGCGAGCCTTCTCAAGCTGTTTGAAAGCCAGCCGACGCGCCACGATCACGGTCCACCCCTTTGGGCTTTCAATGGTCTGGCCGTCTCGGAGCGCGCGGTACAACTCCAGGAACGACTCTTGTGCGAGGTCTTCCGCTTTCTCGATCGAGCCGGCAAGAGGCAGGAGGTAGCGAACCAAGGGCGCGTACCAAGCGTCGTACACCTCGTTCAGGACCCCTGTGGCTTGTGCCTCCGTCATTGGCTAAATCCGACCGCGACGGGAACCGCCCAGCCACTACTGTAGTGGGTCGCTAGCGACGCTTTGTTGACAAGCGCGCAAAAAATGTCTGCGATTCATCTGGGCAGAGTAAGCAGTGGACCCTCGGGGCAGTCGGATTCGAGCGGCTGTGGACGATCGGCGACACCGGAAGTCTGGATCAACCACTGCTGGGCCTGCTCTGGTCGAGGCGTTGCCCGGCGAGATCATCCGGCGTGCGCACAGCATCGTGCGGGTGCTACGGACCCATGGCAAGCGGCTTTCACGTCTGGGGCCGGGCTGATCTCAGCAGATTCCGACGGGACGGCCATCGGAGGACCATGTTAACCGGGCATTAGGGCGGCGGTGCAACGGCTCGGCGCAACGACTAGCCCACGTTGGGCATCGAGGAAATCCAGCAAAGACTCATCGAGGTTTGCCAGACGATGGAGCTGCCCTCCCTCGTCTGGAGCGTCTAGTTCGTACAGCATCTTGTCAGCTTCGTGGCGATTGTCCTGGCCCAGATGGCGGTTTTCGCCGCCATCGCCTTCGGCTACGTCGCCACGGCTGTGACGGTGCTCGTCGGGCCGACCTTCTTCCCGTTCTTCATCGTCCTGCACATTGAGTGGAGGTTCTGGGACTAGTTCCGCGCCTTCCTCCCGTACGCGTCCCACCAGCTTGTCGCGAGCGCCTTCTTCTTCGCCTTCGCCCAGATCCCTCTGCATTTCTCAGACCTCTGCCCGTCGCTGTTCGACAGCGCTTGTTCGTAACGCGGTTGAGCGCCATCCTGCTCGTGTAGCTCGCCTTCCTTCTGCTGCTGTTCCTTGGCGGCGTGCTGAAGATCGCGTCGCTGGTCAACGGCACCCGCTCGAGCGCTCCGGCGAGTCGGCCCTTCCCTGAGCCATCGTCCAGTGCGTCGCCAAGCACGCGGCGATCAGACGGCGCCTCGCTTGAGTTTTTCCAAGGACCCGCGAAGCGGCCACAGATTGGCCGACAGGCCCGACCTTTGGGCCGAAGTGCTGGCTAGCAAAGAGTAGAAGATCGCTGATATTGCGGCAGATAGCGCAAACCGCGGCGGTCCTGGTCTGGGAACAACGGGGCGGTCGCTAGCGGCAGGGAACCAGGAGCAGCTCAAAGGTGCGCCGCTGCGGCGGGGGCCGGGGCAGTCAGCATCTGGAAGCTCTGCTCGCCCATGCGGACTTGATTCTGGATGATCGTCGCCAGATCCTTCAGCAGCGTCTGTAAGCTGTGCGCCAGCCACCCCCCTCGGTGCACTTGCGCGCAGCCTCACCCTCCTCGTCGCCGTAGCGGTGGTGTTCGATGTTCCGTGCGCCGTAGGGATTCGGTCCGGCGAGCTCGACGCCGTAGATCGCGATCGGCGGGCTTTGGGCGCGCAGTTGGGCGAGCTGGGACTGGATGGAGGGCTCCAGGTCGCGCCAAATGGCGCCCCATGCCTGGTCGGACTTCAGGCAGTACTCGCCGGCTGCAGCGAGGAGCCGCTGAATCTTCAACGCCTCGCCGTCAATTGACGAAACCACCCATACGCGACGAGACATCCTAACAGGCGCCCCACGGCCGCTCATGGACGCGGCCCAATGCAGCCGGGCCGACCTGCGTGTCTCGGGGTCGCACCGACTTGCTTGGTCATCTCTTCAAACCGAGCGGAGGTCTGGTCACTTCTCGATGAGGGAGTGCGGCTTGAACCGCTGAGTCTTTTGGGGCTCGCCCTCCTTGGGTTTACGTCTCTCGCCGAGGGTCTGCTTCGCCAACCTCCAAGCGGAGTAGATTCGTGGCCGCCGGCCCTGAAGTGGCACGCCGCCCGTACATCAGTACATCCGCGAGCGGGGCGGGGCGAATAGCATCCCGCCCAGCCATCACGCGTTACGTGATGGATGATATTCTGAGAGCGTGATTGCCTCCTTTCGGTGTGCGGATTCGGAGAGGCTGTTTCACAATGAGCCAGTTCGGCGATTTCGGGCGATTGAGCGGGCGGCGCGTCGAAAGCTACGGTACTTGAACGCGGCTATCCGCCTCGACGATCTGCTCGCGCCGCCGGGCAATCGCCTCGAAGCGCTCAAGGGCGACCGGAAGGGGCAGTTCAGCATCCGGGTCAACGACCAGTGGCGCATCTGCTTCCGCTGGGCTGACAACGACGCGCACGACGTGGAAATCGTGGACTACCACTAGGAGAACGCCAATGGCCGAAGACTTGCTTGACCCCATCCACCCCGGCGAGATTCTGCTCGAGGAGTTCATGAAGCCGTTGGGACTGACGATCAACGCCTTGGCGCGCGCGCTGGATACGACGCCGACTCGGATTCACGGGCTCGTGCACGGCCGGCGCGCAATCACGGCTGATACGGCCCTACGCCTGGGACGGTACTTTCGGGTCGCGCCGGAGACGTGGCTTCGGCTCCAGAGCGATTACGACCTACAGGTGGCCGAACGGGAGGCGGGCGAGCGGATCCGCGAGCGCGTGGAGGAGAGAGTGGCGTCGTGACCAGCCAACGCCGGATTGCCTTTCTGTCGGCTCCAGCGGGGTGGAGCGGAGGGCGCCGCGCTTTGCGGGCGCAATGGCATTGGCCGGCGGTAATGCTGCTGTGTCGCCCGATGGGCGACGGTCTTTCGGAAATCCGGACGGACCTGCCCACGCAGTACACGGAGTGCGTGCTGATCTGCCGTTCGACGAGCGGCTC
>CAYOPA010000505.1:0-492 GCA_964405625.1 uncultured Bryobacterales bacterium | reverse complement strand
TGGCGTCGTGACCAGCCAACGCCGGATTGCCTTTCTGTTGGCGCCAGCGGGGCGGAGCGGAGGGCGCGGCGCTTTGCTGGCGCAACGGCATTGGTCGGCGGTAACGCCGTTGTGCCGCCAATGGGCGACGGCCACGCGTAAGTCCGGACGGACCTGCCCACGCAGTACACGGAGTGCGTGCTGATCTGTCGTTCGACGAACGGCTAGTCGCGCCGCTCGGGTTCATCAACACGACGCGCGCCAAGGCCGGAATCGGATTTGGAACGTCGCTGAGTGATCCGGCGCTTTCCCGCCCATGCGTGCGAGAGCGTAGCCTCCTCTTGGCCCTCTGCTCGGGGGTTCCATTAAGGGGTTCCATTAAGGCGCTTGGTTTCGCTGGGCGTCCAACCAGACGAGGCCGTGTTATCAATTAGTTACAGTCGTGCCGACGCGGATTTGCGCCTGCTTTGGGAGCAGGAAGCCGGGGGTTCGAATCCCTCCGCCCCGACCAAC
>CAYOPA010000504.1:0-3754 GCA_964405625.1 uncultured Bryobacterales bacterium | reverse complement strand
CTGTCGTCGCCGCTCCGCTTGCCTCTTACCCCTACTTCACTACATACAAGCCGGCTGGTCTCCCGGCGCCTCTCGTAGCGCGGGCCTCGACCTGGGGGTCGAGGCGGCAGGCGTGGGCGCCCGCGCCACGAGCGCGGCGCCGGGCCCGCCGCTATACTTTGGGTTCATGTCGTTGCGTCATCTGCCCGTCGGACTTTGCCTGTTCGCGGCCGTCGCCGCCGCTCAACGACCGGAGATCCCTCCGCGTCTGACTTTGCGAGAAGCGCTCTCCATTGCGCTGGACCAGTCGCCGGCGTTGCGGCTGGCCGCGGCCCGCGAGCGACAGGCGCAGGGCGAGGAGCGTCTGGCCCGTTCCGAGCTCATGCCGCATGTCGGAGTGGCCGCCTCTCAAGCCTCGCAGACGCGCAATCTGGCCGTCCTGGGTCTGGATCGCGACGCGCTGCAGGGTCGCGATTTGCGACAGCGGGTCGGTCCGTTCGGCGTCTTTGACGCGCGGGTGGTCGTCACCCAAGACGTCTTTGACCTGACCGAACGGCGCCAATACCGCGCCGCCGGCCAGCGCCGGGAAGCGGCCGTCGCCGGCTCGATGGACGTTCGCGAGGAGCTCACCCACCGCGTCGCCGTCGCCTACATCGAGGCGCTTCGCGTGCAAGCCTCCACCGCCACGCTGCGGCAGCAGATGGCTCTGGCTCGGCAACTCCACACCATCACCGTGGACCGATTGGAGCAAGGCGTCGCCAGCCGCCTGGACGAGCGGCGGGCCTTGCAGCAGACCCATAACGTGCAGCAGTTGCTCTATGAAGCCGAAGCGGCTTCGACAGCCGCCAAGCTCGAGCTCTCCGCCGTGATCCACGCGCAGCCCACGGCCGATTACGAGCTGGCCGACGTGCACAACTTCTACGACGTCAGTTCCCTCAACGCCCGCGAAGCCGTCGCCAAGGCGTTGCAAGCGCGTCCCGACGCCCGCGCCGCCGCCGCCAAGCTGCAAGCGTCAGAGACCGACCGCAAGGCCGCGCAGGCGAGCTCTTTGCCGCGCGTGAGCTTCTACGCCGACTACGGCCAGAGCGGCAATGAGCTCTACCGCAACCTCAACACCTACACCGTGCGCGGCGATGTGGGAGTGCCGATCTATTTCGGCGGGGCCGGCTCCGCCCAGCGCCAGCGGGCGCAGGCCGGCGTGGACGCCGCCGAGGCCGAACTGGAGCAGTTGCAAATCCGGATCGAGAGCGAGACGCTGGCCGCCGCCGCCGCCGTCGATTCCGCCCGCAAGCAGGTTCAGGTCGCCGAAGAAGGTGTGAAGCTCGCCGAGGAGGAGATCGACCTCACCACGGCGCGCTTTGTCTCCGGAGTCGCCGACAATACGGAAATCCTGGCGGCGCAGGACCGGCTGGCTAGGGCTGAGGAGAACCGGATTCGCGCACTGTATCGATTGAACCTCGCACGAGCCTCCCTCCACCGAGCGACGGGAGAGGCCGAGAAGACGTACCGCAACTGATGTCGACCAAGCCGCTATTCCTGTTAGCGCTGGGGGCTCTGTATCTGCTGAGCGCCGGCTGCCAGCCATCCGACGGGCCGGAGAGGACCGGCGTGCTGCGAATTACAGGCCGCGTGGAAGGCGACCAGACCAACATCGCCTCCAAGCGCCCGGGCCGCGTGGTCGAGGTGACCGTGCGGGAAGGCGATTCGGTGCGAGCAGGGCAGGCGCTGGTGCGTCTGGAAGCGACGGAGATCGACGCTCGGCGGGAACAGGCGGCCGCTGGGGCGCGCGCCGCCGAGCAAGAGGCGCAGACCGCGCGGCTGCGTTTGCCCACGCTGGAAGCGCGCATGGCGCAGCTTGAAATTCAGAAAGGCCAGGCCTCGCTCGACGCCGCCGGCCGCGTCGCCGCCGGTGAGAGCCAAGTGGCCGCCGCCCGCGCTGATCTGGCCCGCGCCGAGGTGGAGCTGGAACAGGCGCGCTCCGACGCCCGCCGCCTGCGCGTCCTGGCCGACAAAGGCGCCGCGCCCGAGCAGGCCGCCGAGCAGCTCGCCTCCAAGGTCAAGGGGACCGAGGCGGTGGTCGAAGCCGCGCGGCGGCAGGTCGCCGCGGCCGAAGGCGCTCTGGAAGTCGCCAAGGCAGCCCGCTCCAACCCGGAGCTGATCGAGGCCGAGAAAGCCGCTCTGCGCCGCCAGATGGAAGAGGCGCGCGGCGTGGTTCGAATCGCCGAGGAAGGCGTCGGCGCCGCCCGCGCTCTCCTGTCCGAAGCCGAATCGGAGGTCGAGGGCCTCGTCATCACCGCGCCGTTCAGCGGCGTGGTGGTCACGCGCGCGGCCGAGCCGGGGCAGGTGATCGCGCCGGGTCAGCCGCTGCTGACGCTGGTGGATCCGTCGCAACTTTACCTTCGCGGTTACGTTCCGCAGTCCTACATCGGCTTGGTCGAGGTCGGCTCAACTATTGAAGTGTTTCTTGATTCACAGCCTGATAAATCATTGCAAGGGAAAGTTTTACGAGTTGATCCGGAGGCGATGTTTACACCTGAAAATACCTACTTCCAGCAGGACCGGGTGCGGCAGGTCGTAGGCATTAAGATCGCTCTCCCGGCTGATCCCGGCCCCGCCAAGCTCGGTATGACCGGCGAGGCGCGGCTGCCGCTGAGCCCGCAATGAACCCACAATGAGCAGCGGCGTCGTCATCCGGGCCGAGGGACTGACGAAGGTCTACAACCGCGGGACCAAGGAAGAGCTACGGGCCTTGGACGCGGTCGATTTCGAGATCCACAAAGGCGAGATCTTCGGGCTGATCGGCGCCGACGGGGCGGGGAAGACGACCTGCTTCAAGATCCTTTCGGGCGCCCTCGATCAGACCTCCGGCAAAGTGCAGGTGCTGTTCAAGTCGCCGCGCGAGAGCCGCGGGCGCGTGGGCTACGTCACCCAGCCGTTTTCCCTTTACCAGGACCTGAGCGTGATGGAGAACCTGCGCTATGCCGCCGGGCTGCGTGAGGTGGGCGACGAGGATTTTCAAGAGCGCTGCCGCCACTATTTGGATTCGTTCCAGATGGCGGCGTTTACGGACCGCCTGGCCGGCAGGCTCTCCGGCGGCATGAAGCAAAAGCTGGCGCTCTCCTGCGCCTTGATCGCCGACCCGGCGGTGCTGCTGCTCGATGAGCCGACAACGGGCGTGGACCCGGTCAGCCGCCGCGAATTCTGGGACGCCTTGGGCTCGCTGGCCGACAAGGGCATGACGATCGTGGTCGCCACGCCCTACCTTGATGAGGCTGAACGCTGCTCGCGCATCGCCTGTATGGAGGAGGGCAAGATTCTCTTGCTGGCCCCGCCGGCGGAGTTCGTCGGCCGCATGGGTTTGACGCGGCTGGAGATCCAGTCCAGCGACCTGCGCCGCACCGAGGAGATGCTGGAAGCGGCCGAGGGCGAGGGCTTTGTTTCCGACGTGCAGCGCTTCGGCGACCGCCTGGACGTACTGGTCCAGCATCCGGAGGACGACGAGCGGCGCATCCTGGAACGGCTGGGCGAGGCGGGGCTTGCGCCAAAGATCATTCGCAGGGACGATCCGACGCTGGAAAACGCCTTCGTAGCCACGCTGCGCGCCCGCCGCGGACCGGAGTCCCACGCGCAGTTCCCCGAGCGCGTCGCGCCGCCGCCGGGACGGGACGCCGAGGTGGCGATCGGGACCAAAAGGCTGGTCAAGCGCTTTGGGGCCTTCACGGCCGTTCGCGGGTTGGACCTGGAGATCAAATACGGCGAAATCTACGGCCTGCTG
>CAYOPA010000503.1:2287-3756 GCA_964405625.1 uncultured Bryobacterales bacterium | reverse complement strand
CTGTTCCTCGGGAACAGTAGGCCACGTTTTTGTTATTAAGTGAAGAGTATTGGGGGTTAAAGCCGGGCGGCTCCTTACAGCCGAATCCCCACGCGCCACAGCGAATAGCTCACCGCTTCCCGTAACAGCCGCTTGCGCATCGGCCACGGATCGCCCCCTTGCGGTGACCGGCGCGGCGAGCCGTAGACCGCCAGGCCCCGCTCCTCCAACATCCGCTTGGCCCGCAGCATGTGGTAGTCGTCGCTGACCACGATGCAACTGCGCAGCTGCATGCGGTCCATGATCTCGGCCACCGCCGCCGCCGATTGCATCGTGGTCAGGCCCGCATCTTCCACCGTGATGAACTCCGCCGGAACGCCGTTTTCCGACAGATACTCTCGGCTGACCTGGCCTTCGGAAAACTTCGCGTCCGGTCCGTGGCCGCCGGTGGTGATGATGCGCGGCGCCAGACCTTGTTGATAGAGCGCGAGCGCGTGGTCGAGCCGGGCTTTGAGCACCGGCGAGGGCCGTCCCCAATACTGCGCCGCGCCCAGCACCACGATGGCGTCGGCGGGCCGCGCCTCGTCCACCCCCGCCTGCCGGGCGACCTGTGAATACACAAATCCCACCCAGCCGGCGGCGGCGAGTATCGCCAAGCCGACGGCCAAGAGAAAGCCGCGGAGAAAACCCCGGCGGCCCGGGCTTTGCGTCATTGCGCGCAGGGTGATAACGCCTCTTCCCAGAAGTTGGACGCACCCAGCCCGCTGCCGGTTCGCTGGCGCGTCCACCCCGATTCTATTACGCTGGGCGTCAATGGCTGTGGAAACGGTTCTGGAAAGCGCGGCGAATCCCCTTCTCAAGGCCGTTCGCAAAGCCGCGCGGGCGGGCGGATTGACCGCTGACGGTCTGGCCCTGGCCGAAGGGCCGCATCTGATCGAAGAGGCCGCCGCCGCCGGCATCGAAGTTCGCGTCACGCTGCTGTCCGAAAACGCCTCGCAGCAGGCTGAAAAGGCCGCTCGCCGCAGCGGCGCCCCCGTCCAGCGCGTCGCCGCCAAGCTTTTTGAGCAGCTCAGCGTGGTGGAAAGATCCCAAGGCGCGCTGTCCCTGGTGCGGCTGCCCTCCTCGACGCTCGTACAAATCTTTGACGCCCCCGGCCCCGTGCTGGTCGTGGACCGGATGCAGGACCCCGGCAACGTCGGCGCTGTGCTGCGCTCCGCCGAGGCGTTCGGCGCCGCCGGCGTGATTCTGACTCCGGGCGCGGCCTCGCTGCACAATCCCAAGACCCTGCGCGGATCGGCGGGTTCGGCGTTCCGCATCCGATCGGTCATGGCTTCGGCGACGGAAATCGCCGACCAAGCCCGCCTGTCCGGCCGTCCGCTCTACGCGGCGGTGGCGCGCGACGGCGTTTCGCCGCTGGACGCCGAGCTTGAGCGCGCCGTCATCGCCATCGGCTCGGAGGCCCATGGCGTCTCCGCGCAACTGCTGGCCGC
>CAYOPA010000503.1:0-2277 GCA_964405625.1 uncultured Bryobacterales bacterium | reverse complement strand
CTCCGGCGTCGTCACCGGGGAAATCCAGACGCCCTGCCTGGTGATCGAGCCCGGCGGGGTCTTCGACGGCCGCTGCCATATGCTGGGCCCGGGCGAGACCGCCGAATCCACCGAGCCGCTGACGATTCCCACCCGGCGCGTGGAATCGCTCAACGCCGCCGCCGCCGCTGCGGTGATTCTCTATGAGGCGGCGCGCGACCGATCCGGTTAACCGAAGCTTAACGGCCCGCTAACCGTTTCCAAACCAATGTAGGCTTAGCATGATTGGGAGGCGCGTTTCTTAAACGGCGCCTTTGGCGTGAAGACCATCCAGGCCGCAGTCGCAAATATTGCAGCTTCGCCTCGTCGGCGCGGGCTGGAGCTCTTGGGCGTGGACCCCAGGCGGCCCGAAACCCTGCCGTTCGGGCCGGACGACGTCACCGCCGGTTCCGAAAGCGAGTTGCAAGTCGCCGTGGTGGGCGAGCGCTCGGACGTGGACCTGCCCCTGGCGATCGAGCACTCCAGCTTCTTCGCCAACTCCATCCGCCGCGCCGAGGCCGGCGACGCGCCCCGCCGGATCGTCTCCGACCTGGAAGACTGGCTCGAAAGCAATCGCGAAAACGTCTGGGACAACAGCTTCGTGCGCCTGCCGCGTCGGACGCTCAGCGCCTACGCCGAAAGCGTTTTTGAGAACGACCTGCGCGCCGACAAGTCCGACCCCGGCAGCCCCCGCCGCTCCGACGCCGCCCGCTTCACCGTCCACGAAAACAGCGAAGAGCTCATCCGCATCCCGATCAGCTACCTGCTCAAGCTCGCCCTCGCCGACGCTTTGGGCGTGGCCGACAATCCGCCCGACGCCATCCGCGGCCCCGGCGTGCGGCTGATGGGCTGCTTCCTCAACGACAACACATCGCCGGAGACGCTGTCGTTCCACGTGCCGCGCCTGGGCCGCGATACCGGCGGCGGCGTGGCCCTGGCCCGCGAATCGGCCAAGCGCTACCTGTTCTCGCAACTGCTGATCGCCTACTCGAACGAGGTCTTTGAGCTCAAACAGCGCGGCCAGACCGCTCTGCTGTATTCGTCGCCGCACCCGCCGGTGCGCCAGCGGCGGCTCAACGACTGCGTGTCGGACTCGTTCTACCGCGAGCTTTTCATGAGCCCCTGCCTGTCGGGCTGGGACCGCGGCGAGCAGAAGCGCGAGTACATGGCGCTGTGCCATCAGACGCTCTCCCGCTCGCAGCTCAACGCCATCGGTAAGCTGCGCGAGGCCGGGGTCATCACGCGCAACCTGGTGGTGCTGCCGAACACGTCCAACGTCAGCCTGGCCAACAACGGCGTCCACGTCAGCCTGGGCAGCGGCCGGCTGAGCGCTGCCGTGGAGGCGGGCGAGAGGGGCTTCGGCCGCGAGCACGAGAAGTATGTCGGCGACCTGGTCATCAAGATTGTCGAACACTTTCTGCCGCTCTTCGTGGGGACTTACACGGCGGCGCCGTATCGGCTGGCGTTCCAGGATTTCCACCCCGAGCGGGCGCTGTCATTCCTGCCGCATCAGCTCGACTACACCCATCTGCGGATGCTGTGGCGGCGCTGGAAGGGCAAGGCGCGTATCAGCATCGCCGGCAACCCCGTCTGCCCGCTGGGGCCGAAGTGGCTGGATCGCGCCCTCGCCGGCGTGTTCCGGCTGAAGGGCGATTTTGTCCCTGATTTCCGGCTGATTGATTACCTCGTGGCCCCCATGAGCACCGAGCGCAGCCCGGCCCTCAACGGCGAGCTCGGCAACGAGCGGCGGCTGCTCGAAGACCTCGACAACCTTGGCGTCTTTGACGCGCGCATGTCGCCCTATCAGCTCTACCGCCAGCGCGACCGCGCCTCCAAGGGCTACTCCGGCTTCGAAGGCCGCTACTACTCGCTGTTTGAGACCTTTGGCGGCGACATGGCGCAGGCCGTCAACCTGCAACACCTGATGACGGCGCTGGCATTCCGCTACGTGGCAAGCGGCGCGGTCACCCACGCCCACATCCCGGACCGGCCGGTGGTGGAGAGCGAGCGGCGCCAGATCCTGTTCGGCGCCGCCGTCGGCATCCCCACGTTTTTCGTGCAGCGCGACAGCTCGAACGCCTTTCTGCTGGAGCTGATCCGCCGCGCGGAGAAGGTGCGCCACAGCCGCCGCTACCCGGGCCGCCTGCGGGTGGAGCATCGCGCCTATCAGCGAGCGCTCTTGGCGGCCATCCGCGCCGACGGCGCCGACCTGGTGGAGGCGTTGGGCCTGGAGGAGGCGCTGGCCGACTTGGAACGCCG
>CAYOPA010000502.1:0-3762 GCA_964405625.1 uncultured Bryobacterales bacterium | reverse complement strand
ATTCCATTGAAAAGACGGATACTTGCGCTTATGCTCAGTCAGAACTTCGGCCTAGGAGCCTCGGTTATCAACTCGTTCCCCTCCAAACTCCCGCGGGGAGTGTTCCTTAGGGGTCGCTGGTTTTTGAGGTTAACGCTTATTGGGCTTCAGCCCTGGGGCGAAGGGGGCTGTGGCGCCCTCGTTTTCCCGACCCCAAGGGCAGTAAGAAATGTGGAAGCTGGGGCCTTGCGCACTGCCTAAGGGCCTCGCCTCCGATCGATCGTAAACGCAAGAAACGAGAAAGAAGGGAGCTTCGCCACGGATACAAACCCGGCCCTGACGGACCGGGCTATCAGAATGCCGCCCTCAGGGCTTGAACACGCTCCCGCTGCGCGGATCGCGGAGCCACTTCCGCGAGAGATTCGAGCTCGTTGCGGCATCGCTGCATGAGCTAGAAATCAATCGCCTGCAACAGCTCCGACGGCTTCGTCTCCAGCGCCCTTGCCAGGGCCAGCAGGCTCTCCATGCTCGGCATGTGGGCGCCGCGCTCGATGGAGCTGAGCTGGGAGACGCTGATCCCGGACTGCTTGGTCAAATCCTTGAGCGACCAGCCGCGCTCCACCCGCAGCATCTTGATGCGGCGGCCAAGCTGTTCGCGCAATCGCACCGCCGGGCTGCGGCCCAGCCCATAGCTGTCGATCGCGTTCTTCAGCGTCTGCCGCATCTGCGCCAGTGAGAACGGTTTGGCCAGATAATCGAACGCTTTGCTTTTGAACGTCTGGCGCATCTCTTCGAGCGAGGGATAGCCGGTCACCACGATCAGGCAGACTTCGGGCCAGCGCTCTTGCAGCTCCGCCAGCACGGCGGCGCCGCTGAAGGGACCCATCTTCATGTCGAGCAGCACGATGTCGGGACGCCGCTTTTCTGCGGCCGCATACAGGTCGTCCGGGTGCGTAAAGGTGCGCACCGTGTAGCCGCCCTCTTCGAGCAGAAAATCTTCGATATATGACAAGAAGTCCGAGTCGTCGTCGAGCACGGCTACGTCGATGAGCGACAGGGTGGCGGGAGCCGATTCATTCACAGCATTCATCCGGTCGCTTCCCTCCTCGTTTCCATGACCAGCGGCAGCCGCACGGTCAGGCGGGCGCCGCCTTCGTCGCGATTGGCGGCGATGAGCTGGCCGCCGTGCTGCTGCACGATCCCGTCCGCCACGGTCAGTCCTAGGCCCGTTCCGCGTGAGTCCAGCCGCGAGGAGACGAACGCCTCAAAGATGCTCGGCAGCACCTCCTCGGGGATGCCGGGGCCGTCGTCGTCCACGTCGATGGCGATCCAGTCCCCGACCGCGTCGTTGTCCCGCCGGGCGCGGACGGTGATGCCGCCGCCTTGGTCGAGCGCGAAGATTCCGTTCTTCAGCAGGTTTACAAAAACTTGCATCAAGCGGTCCTCGTCGCCGGGCGCTGACCAATCTTCGGGGATCTCGTTGCGGAACGCGACGGCCGAAGCCCGCTCATCGATGGCCAGCAGCGCCCAGGCTTCGTCCACTAACGCGCGAAGGCGCACGGGCGCGCCGTGGTCCGAGCTCCGCGAGCGGGAGAAATCCAGCAGGCTTTCGGAGATGCGGCCCAGCCGGTCGGTCACGCGCCGTATCCGCGCCAACCGTTCGCGAGCCTGGGGATCTTCAACGCTCTCCTGGAGTTGCTCAATCGAGCCGCGTAGCACCGACAGCGGGGTGTTGAGCTCGTGCGCCACGCTCGCGCTGAGCAGGCCGATGGTCGCCAGGCGGTCTTGGGCGGCCATGCCGCGGCGGGCGCTCTCGAGCTGCTCGTTCTTGCGTTGCAAGTCCTGGGCCAGATCGCTGAGCCGTTCCAGGGCTAGCTCCAGACCGCGTTCCTTTTCGCGGAGCTTGCGGACGGTCGCGTTGCGCGAACGCATGATGTCGCCGATCTCATCGCCTGGGATGCGGCCCGGCGCGATGATCTCCGCGCTGCGGTCGCCTTCCTGGACCGCCTCGTCGGCCTCCAGAGTCGCCTGGATCGGCTCGTAGACGTAGCGCGGCATGATCAGCAGCTCCAGCGCCAGCACGGCGAGGACGTAGATCAAGCCCAGGGCCGCGAAGAGCCGCAACTCCGCCTCCACCACGACGCTCTCGGCATACTCGGCGGTCACGCCGCCCGCCTCATGCTCCACGCGCACCTGCTCCTGCACCAACGGAATGACCGAATAGTAAACGCCTGCCGTCAGCACTAGAAAAAAGAGATTGTGCAGGATCATCAGCTTCAGCCGCACTCGCAGGTCGCGAAAGCGGGGAGCTTCGACGGTCTTGGGAACGAGGGAGGCCACGCTTGATTCCTTTGCATCATACGGCGCCGGCTCCAGCGTCGTCCGTTGGTCCGTATCGGCGCGGCGTGTTAAATTTCGGGCTGATGCCTGACGCCCTCTCCCGCCGCATGTTTCTGTCGAGCCTCGCCGCTCCCGCGTTGCTTTCCGCGCAGACGCAGAGCAAGCCCAACATCATCTTCGTCCTCGCCGATGATCTCGGTTTTGGTGACCTCGGCTGTTTTGGGCAACAGCTCATCCAAACGCCGAACATCGACCGGCTGGCCACTGAGGGCATGCGCTTCACGGATGCTTACGCCGGCTCGACGGTCTGCGCGCCTTCGCGCTGCTGCCTGATGACCGGCTTCCACACCGGCCACGCGCTGGTGCGCGGCAACGGCAACCGGCCGCCGCTGGGAGAAGCCGACATCACCGTGGCCGAAGCGCTCAAACCAGTCGGGTACAAGACCGGCTGCTTCGGCAAGTGGGCGCTCGGCGAGGCGCAGACCTCGGGCGTGCCGAATTTGCAGGGTTTTGACGAGTTCTACGGCTACTACAGCCAGACCCACGCGCACACCTACTACCCGACCCATCTGTGGCGGAACATGACCTACCAGCTCATCCGCGAGAACCGCGGCGCCCGCCAGGACGCCTACTCGCATGACCTGGTCACCGACGCGGCGTTCGAGTGGATCGACACGGTCGCCGGCGATCCGTTCTTCTGTTACCTCGCCTACACCATCCCGCACGCCGATAACGAGCTCGGCGCGGACACCGGCGACGGTCAGCCCGTCCCGGACTACGGCATCTACGCCGACAAGCCCTGGCCCAACCCCGAAAAGGGGTTCGCGGCGATGATCACGCGCATGGACCGCGACGTGGGCCGTTTGATGGATCTGCTCCAGCAAAAGGGCGTCGACGAGAACACGCTGATCATCTTTTCGTCCGACAACGGCCCCCACAAGGAAGGCGGACACAGCCCGAATTTCTTTGAAAGTCAGGGCGGCCTGCGGGGCATCAAGCGAGACTTCTACGAGGGCGGCATCCGCGTGCCGACGCTGGCGCGCTGGCCGGGGAAGGTGAAGGCCGGCTCGGTCTCCGCCCATCCCTGGGCCAACTGGGATTTCCTAGCGACCGCCTGCGAGCTGGCCGGAGTCAAGGCGCCGCCCACCGACGGCGTCTCGATCGTACCGACCTTGTTGGGCAAGCCGCAGAAGGAGCACGAGTACCTCTACTGGGAGATGGACATGCCCAACGGCGGCATGCAGGCCGTACGAATGGGCAAGTGGAAGGGCGTGCGGTACGCGGCTAAAACCCCCATTGAAGTCTACGATCTGTCTGAGGATTTGGCCGAACGGAACGACTTGGCCAAAAAGCATCCGGAGATCGTGAAGCGCGTGGAGGAAGCCTTCCGCGACGCCCACGTCAATTCGCCCCATTTTCCCTTGCGCGGCGTTGGGTAGATGG
>CAYOPA010000501.1:0-3786 GCA_964405625.1 uncultured Bryobacterales bacterium | reverse complement strand
CCGGAATGCTGGTCTCGGCGTCCACCAGCTCGCCGAGCTCGCGAATCTCCGGCGGCGAAAATTTGGCCTGCACCGGACCGCGCCGACCAACGACATGGACCGTCCGCACGTGGCTTTCGTCGAGCGCAGCCAGGGCATGGTCGGCGATATCGGTCTCGGCCAGCTTGTCATGGACACGGCACAGGATGCGGGCCACGTCGGCGGCCACGTTGCCCACGCCGATCACCATCGCGGCCTTGGCGTCGAGCTCAAATGTGTCGTGGGCGTAGTCGGGGTTGCCGTTGTACCAGGCGACGAACTCGCGCGCCGAGTAGACGCCGATCAAATTCTCGCCCGGGATGCCCAGCCAACGGTCCGCCTGCGCGCCGATCGAAAACACAACCTGGTCATAGTGGGCCCGCAGATCATCGAGGGTCAAATGGCGACCGTACTCGATATTGCCGAAAAAGCGGAATTCGGGTTGACTGGCGAGCCTGTCGTACAGCTTGGTAACGGCCTTGATTTTGGGATGGTCCGGCGCCACGCCCGTGCGGACAAGGCCGTAAGGCGTCGGCAGGCGATCGAACATATCGATCTCGACCGCGTGGCCGCACTCCTGCAACAGATGCTGCACGGTGTAGAAGCCGGCCGGGCCTGCCCCCACGATTGCTACGCGGAGAGTTGGGTCGGGCATTTGGGTGCGATTGTAAGCCGCTTGGCCCAGGAATGCTAGTGTCCCTCAGTCAGGCCCCGGCTTGAGGCCAGTCCAATTGTCCGGATCCGGCTTGTGACGCCGCCCGGCGGGCAGGTCCACCAGCCGCTTTTTCTCCTCCGGCAGATCGCGGTATTGGAGGACCGGCTTGCTTTCGGGATTTGCGGGAAACAGCGTCGCCAGCTCCCGCTTCACGTGCTTGTAAGCCGAGACGCCCGCCAAGTTTTCCCACTCTTGCGGGTCGTGCCAGTGGTCGTAGAGCTCGTCGCCGCCGTCGGGGTAGCTGGTATAGCGCCAGCGCTCGGTGCGCACGCTGACCGAATCGGGCGCCATCGAGGTGGTCGCCGGTCGGTCCCACTTGGCGCCGGGATTGTCGAGCAGCGGACGCAGGCTGCGGCCTTCGAGCTCCGGGCGCGGCGGCAGTCCGGCCAGATCGAGCAGCGTGGGATAAATATCGAGCAACTCGACCGTGCGTTCGCAGACCGAATCGGAAGAGCGCACCCCGGCGCCGGCGAAGATGATCGGCACGCGGCAGCTCTCTTCCCAAAGGCTGAACTTGCGCCAATGGTTTTTCTCGCCCAGATGCCAGCCGTGGTCGGTCCACAGCGCGATGATCGTGTTGTCGGCGTGGGGGCTGGAGTCGAGCGCATCGAGCACCCGGCCTACGTTGGCGTCGGCGTAATGGATGCAGGCCAGGTAGGCCGCCACGGCTTTCTTCCACTGGCCCGAGGAGGTCACGTTGTCGTGGTCGCGTTGGTTGCGCGGCGCCGATTGCGGCACGTCGTCGATATCGTTCTCCAGGTACTTCGGCAGCAGGGTGGACGCCTCGGGGAATTTTTCGAAGTATTTTTCCGGCGCGTACCAGGGCAGGTGCGGACGGTAGAAGCCGCAGGCGAGGAAGAACGGCCGATTGCGCGGCTTGCTCAGGTAGGCGGCCGTCCAGTTGGCCAGCATGGTGTCGGCGGTATCGTCGTCGTAGGCCTGGATCGGGCTCCAGTCAAAATGGCCGCCGTTGAGGCCGTTGACGGGCGTATCGCCTTCGGGATAGAGGAAGCCGGGCGGGTTGTAGTAGTAATCCCAGGACTTGGCCTCGTTCATCGGGCCGTGGAAGATTTTGCCGCCGCCCAGCACCTCGTAGCCGTGCAGCTGGAAGTGCTGCGGGAGGGTGACCGCCGTCGGCATGGCGTCGCGCCAGACGTCGTTGTTCTGGTAGACGCCGGAGGTGGAGGGCCGCAGTCCGGTCAGCAGGCTCGCGCGCGAGGGGTTGCAGCTCGGCGCCTGACAGTAGCCGCGCCGGAAGATCACGCCGCGTTTGGCCAGCCGGTCAATGTTTGGGGTCAGCGCCTGCGGGTGTCCGCCCAATGCGCCAATCCAGTCGTTGAGATCGTCGATGGCGATCATCAGCACATTGGGCTTGCGCGCGGTCTGGGCGGAGGCGAGCCCGGCGGACAGCAGCCCCAGGCCGATCGATTGCAGGCATTGACGGCGCGAAATTTTACCGCTCATACAGCCCGCCATGATAGCGGACTCAGGTGCGGCGTGTTCGGTCTGCTAGATTTGTATCAGCGGAGGAACGATTGATGATGAAACGAATCCTGTTGGCCGCGGCCGTCGCGCTGGCGGCTGTTTCGATGCTGGTGGCCGAGGTCGATCTGACCGGAGCGAAGTGTCCCATTGCGGGCGCGCAGGCCATGAAGGGCCTGTCGGTCGACTACAAGGGCGGCAAGGTTTACTTTTGCTGCGCCGGCTGTCCGGAGTCGTTCGCCTCGAACCCGAAGGCGCATGCCGTGAAGGGCAATCAGCAGCTTTTTGTGACGGGTCAAGCCAAGCAGATAGCCTGCCCGCTGACCGGCTCGGCGCTGAGCAAGGGCAACAGCCTCGAAGTGGACGGCAAGACGGTGGAGTTTTGCTGCCCGAGCTGCCGGGACGCCGTGGAGCAGGCGGACGGTGACAAGAAGCTGGAGATGCTGTTCAGCGACGAAGCGTTCGACAAGGCGTTTAAGGTCGGCGAATAGGGTTGTGCGTCGCGGACTGTAGTCGGAATTGAAATGGTGTTGAAGCGCCGAAAGCGCCTGGCAGAAACGAGCCCTGGGCCTTCAGGGGCTGTAGAAAAAACCTGCGATCCGCGAAGCGGGAGCGTGTCCGAGCCCGTAGGGCGGCATTCTGATAGCCCGGTCCGTAAGGGCCAGGTTTGTATCCACGAAGAAGCGCCCTCTTTTCTTGGGTTCTCGACCCCGGGCTGAAAGCCCGGGGCTGATTCCTCCCGCGCCCTTTCAGGGCGGAGATCAGGCTGATCTCGTGGCGCGCGGACGCCAGGAAATGACAAACGGGCTTCATAGCGAAGCCCGTTTGCTTTTGGCAGTGGAAGCGCTCCCGAGGGAGAACCCGTTGAAAACCCTACCGGCCGCGGCCCGAGGAGCGGCTCGAGCTGGGGGCTGAGCGGACTCCGCCGCCCCCGCCGCCGGAGCGCACGCCCCCGCCGGACCGGCTGACGCCGCCGCCCGATCTCACGCCGCCGCCCGATCTCACGCCGCCGTCGGAGCGTCCGATGCCGCTAGGCGCGGAGCGCACGCCGCCGCCCGATCTCATCCCGCCGCCATACGAGCCGCCCCGGCTGGGGGCGGCCGTTGATGGAGCCGAGCGCGGCGCGGAAGGCGTTCGCCGCGACAAGCCGCCGCCGTCGGAGCCGGAGCGGCCGGGCGCGGCCATCGGCGCGCTTGACCGCGAGCCGGACGGCGCCCGATTCACGCGCGACGGCGAGCGCTGCGGCGTCGGATCGCCGGAGCGGACCCCAAGATTCGGCTGCGAGCCCGAAGGCGCCCGGCCGACCCGGGACGAGCCCGATACGCGGCTGTTGGACCGGTCCGAGGTCATGCCGGAGCGTACCCCGGAACGTCCCGTGGCGCCGTCCCTCACCCTGGAGGGCGACGAGGGCTGGGTGACCGACTGCCGGCCGGTGGCGCGAGTCGTCCGCGAGCGGTCGCCCTCGGTGCGCCAGCCGGATCTCGATCCGCCGGCGGTGGCGGCCGTCGAGCCGCTGCGCACGCCGGAATTTCGCGGGCTCGACGAGCGCTCGGGCTGCCGCAGCGAGCTCG
>CAYOPA010000500.1:0-3801 GCA_964405625.1 uncultured Bryobacterales bacterium | reverse complement strand
GCGGGTCGGGCGAAGGATCGGTGGCCGCGCCGGAAAAGCTCAGCGTGCTCGGGCCGGCCGAGATCGACTGCGGCAGCGGCGGCGAATCCGCCGTCAAGAGCGCAAAGTTGTCCAGTGAATTGCGCTCGCGGCTCCAGGCGTGCTCGGCGCTGATCTCGACGCGCGTCACGTTGGCCAGCGCTTGGTCAAAGCTCCCCGTTCCGGACTCGCGGGTCCAGTCCGAAGCGCGAAGATGAGCGGTCTGGCGACTCCAGATGTTGAGCGGCACGGCGCCGTCCCAGCGATACTTGGAGCCGGCGCCGTAGATCCAAATGCGGACCGGCTCGGTCGCGCCCAGAAACGAGCGGTGGCGGTAGTCAAACTCAAAACGCGGCGCATTCAGGCCGGTGTAGATCCCCAAAAACTCCTGGGGAGCGACGAAGGCGTCGGCGTTGGGACCGCCGTGGTCGCCAGTTTCCGCGATGGTGATGCGCCCGCCGGGGTTGCCCTCCTCGCGGTCCCACAGGAACTGCGAATCGCGGTCGCCCAGGGGCGCTTCGGGGAACCGCTCGCTCTTGGGATAGTTGCGCGACCAGCGATCAAACCCGCTGGAGAAGCTAGAGACGGTCGGCAGCACCGGCTGGGCGGGCGCCTCGCCGCGCACCAGGATGCGCACGTTGTCCAGCCCATTCGTTCCGGAGCCAAGGGTGTAGTTGCCGCGGATCTCGATGCGCTTGGGGGCGCTCATGGCGGCCTCAAAGCTGCCCGAGCCGGCGTAGCGGTTCCAAAAATCCCGCCGAATCGGCACGGAGACCAGCCGCCAGATGGGATTGACCTGGTCGGAGAAGAAGTCGAATTCGGTCGGGATCGAGCTCGGCGTCTGCCCGATCCAGCGCCACGCGCCAACCTCGGAGATCACCCGCACTTCCACGCCGAAATGCGGCTCGCGGCCGCCGTTGATGCGCGAGAGGTCAAACTCGATACGCGTGTCGTCGTGCTCCAGCAGATCGACGTTGAACTTCTCCGGCGCTACAAAAAACTCGTCCGGGCCGCCCGCGATGTCGCGAATGGCGATGAATCCGCCGGGGTTGCCGCGATCGGCGCGGTATTCAAACGTCGATTTCGGGTCGCCGACTCCCGTGCCCGGCAGGGGGCTGGGCGTGGCGTTGCGGGTCCAGCCGTCGGCGCCGGCGTCAAAGGTCGATTGGGCGAGCGGATAGAGCTCTTCCACGGGGCCGCCGCTGACGGTCGCCTTGAGCACCCCCGCCACTCCGATATCCTCGGCGCGCCGCAGGAAGCCGATGAAGTACGTTCCAGCTTCCAGCCGCGGCCAGGTGTCGGCGGACACCACAATGCGCGCCACGCCGAGGTTGTTCGGCATCGCAAAATAGTCGGCGCGGCTGTGAGCGAAGGTGGGAATGCCGAAGATCGGGTCGATGCCGACGTCGAGGCCGCGCCGCACCATCAGCTCGGTCCGGACGTTCGGCTCGGTCCGAAACTCCACCTCCAGGCTGCGCGCCCCAGGCGGCACAAAGACGGTAAATCCGTCGGCGCCGTTCACCGAGGTGAGATCCGACCCGGCGAACCGGGAGAAGTGGGTTTCGCTGCCGTTGGTGAGCAGCGTAGTCGCCTGACCGGCCGTGACGAACAGGATGCTCAGCGTCAGGAGCAAACCGATCGACGCGCGGCTGGGCGCTGAATGGGGGGATATGCGCCTTTTCATCGCGATCTTTCTCGCCCATCATGCTGGTAAGCCTGAAACCGCAGGAATCAGGAGATCACCTAAACCGCTCTACGGTTTTGGCTTACCAGCCCGGACGCGGGCCCGTTGACAGCCCCTGGCAAAGAGATCGGCGGACTGACGGTCCTGGTTTACGGCAGGGCGTAGCATCGTGACAATCGCTCGGCGGTCGCTGGCTCCACCGCGAGAGGCCGGTATTTCGCCCGGTCCCGCACTCCGCTACGCTGGGGAAGGCGCATGCGGCTGATTCCTTGGAGCTTTCTCGCCCTCCTTCCGATCGCCGGCGCGTGGGCGCAGACTGATCTGGAGAACTTGAATCGAGCGGTCGCGCCCGCCGCTTACGTGGCCGAGCGCTTGGGCGCCGAAGCCGCGTTCGACAACACGGGCTCCGTCCGCGTGAGCTTCGGCTCGGGATCGCCCCATACTCTGCTGGTCGCCGGCCTGGACGCGCCGGGCTATTTGGTCTCAGGCGTTGACAAAGAAGGCTATCTCAGGCTGCAACGTCTGGCCGAGCCCCCGCCGGGCTACCAGTTCGACAGCTTCTGGCCGGGCCAGCCGGTGGATGTGGTGCGCTGGGGTCGCCCCACACTGCCCGGGGCGGCGCTGGCTCCGTCCGTACATTTCGCCTCCGACCGAGGCGGTGCGGTCGGAGGCGGAGCGCTGGAGCGGCTGTACATCGATATCGGGGCTTCCACCGCCGATGAGGTCGCCGAGGCGGGAGTCGCGGCGCTGGACCGGGTCCGTTTGGCGATCGAACCCGCGCGGCTGGGCGAGGACGCCGTCACCGGTCCTTGGTTGTCGAGCCAGGCCGGCGCCGCTGTCCTGATGGCTCTGGCGGAGCGATGGAAGTCTCAACCGCCGAGCTCCGGCCAAGTCACGCTGGTTTTCGCCGACCAGCAGCAATATCACAATCAAGGGCTGCTGCGCGCGTTGCGCCGCGACCGCCCCGACCGCATCCTCGTCTTCCGTCCCGGCGGCGACGGCTGGTTGGAGGCGGCCCCGGCGGGAGAGGGAGGCGCCGATTTGCTCCAGACCCTCAGCGACCGGGCGGAAAAGCTGGAAATCGAGCTCCGCAAACGCGCCGGCGCCCGGCTCTCATTCGGCCCATTCGAAAGCGGCGACCCCTGGCCCGCCCCCTCCGCCGTGCTCACGCTAGGGCCGAAGAACGAAGGCACGCCCGCGGAGATCCTCACCTGGGCCTCCTTGGCGAGAGCCGCCGCGCTGGCAGCGGACTTAGTGGGAGCGCCGGATGCTGACTGGGAAGCTCTGCTGCGCCGCGAGCGCGGGATCAGCCCGCAAGGCCTGGACGAGCCGCCGGCATCCGACCCGCTGACCGCGCTGCTGGCTGAGCTCGTCGAGCTCCCCGGCGTCAGCGGCGCCGAGGGGCCCGTGCGCGAAGCCATCCGCCGGCGCCTGCCGGCCTGGGCCGCCGAGAGCGCCGAGGTCGACAAGGCCGGCAACCTGATCGTCCGCCTCGGAGCGGCCGGCGAACCCCGCGCCGTCTTCATCGCCCACATGGACGAGATCGGCTTTCAGGTGACGCGGGTGGACCCGACCGGACGGCTGTCGCTGACGAGCCTCGGCGGGCTCAGCGACGAGCTGTTTGCCTTCCGCCCGCTGCGGCTGTGGACGGCCGACGGGCCGCTGGCGGCCGTGATGGAGAGGGCCGGCTCGGCGCTGCTTGGCGTCAGCTCGCAGGAAGAAGCCGAGGCGCTCGGGGCCCTGCCGAAGGCGACCCTGGCGCCGCCGAAAAAACTGCGGCTGCTGCTGGGCGAGCGCGTCAACGCTCGTGCGCTCGATGACCGCGCCGGCTGCGCCACTTTGCTGCTGGCGCTGGAGCGGCTCTCTACCGAAAGTCGGAGAGGCGAGGCCGTGTGGGTCGTCTTTTCGGCCGAGGAGGAGGTCGGCCTGCTCGGCGCCGAGGCGCTGGCCGGCCGCATCTCCCCCCAGCGCGTCTACGCGGTGGACAGTCTGGTCACCTCCGATTCGCCGTTGGAACCCAAGCGGCTGGGTTATCTTCGCCTGGGCGACGGTGCCGCGCTGCGCGCCATGGACAACAGCGGCTTCACGCCGCGCGCCGA
>CAYOPA010000499.1:0-3823 GCA_964405625.1 uncultured Bryobacterales bacterium | reverse complement strand
CGACAGACAGATCGGTGACGACAGACAGATCGGTGACGACAGACAGATCGGTGACGACAGACAGATCGGTGACAGTCACGCAATTTACGTACCTCGACGCCCGAGCGTCGACGTTGGGCGTCGATGCGGCGGAGCTGGGGCTCTGCGCCACGTCATCCGTCAACTACAATTGCCGAATGCCCGCTGAAAAGTACGATGTCTGTGTGATCGGCTCCGGGGCCTCGGGCGGGCCGTTGGCGGCGGAGCTGGCGCAGCGCGGCGCGCGGGTCTGCTTGGTCGAGGGCGGGCCGCGGCGTGACCCGTCGAAAATCAACTCGCACGCCTTTCCCTATGAGAAGAAGCCCCTGGGCGTGCCCGAGGTGCGGGCCGATCCGATCAAGGAGCCGCTGGAGGTGATCGGCGACCCGATCTCGATCATGAGGGCGCGCGTCTTCGGCGGTCGCACCACGCACTGGAACGCCGTCGCGCTGCGCTTTTCCGCCGACGATTTCCGCGAAGGAACCCTCCACGGCATCGAGGAGGACTGGCCGATCACGTATGACGAGCTCGCGCCCTACTACGACAAGGCCGAGCGGCTGATGGTCGTCTGCGGCTCGAAGGAAAACCTGGAGGTTCTGCCCGACGGCCAGTTCATTCGGCCGCTGAAGCTGCGCTGCTCCGAGCATCTGCTGCGGCGCGCCGGCTCTAAGTTCGGGCTCAACCTGATCCCGGTGCGCAAGGCTCTGGCCAGCGAGCCGGGCCATGGGCGCGCCAACTGCCACTTTTGCGGCCATTGCATGATGGGCTGCGGCGTGTCGGCGATTTTCAACACGGCCGAGCACGCTATCCCGCAAGGGGTTCAATCCGGCCGGCTGGAGATCAAGCAGGGCTGGATGGCGCATGAGCTGCTGGTCGATGACGACGCCCGCATCCGCTCGGCGCGCATCGTCCGCACCTACGGGACCGAGGAGGAAGAGGTTCGGGCGGACGTTTTCGCGCTGTGCTGCGGCAACATCGAGTCGCCGCGCCTGCTGCTCAACTCCAAGTCCCGAAAATTTCCCAACGGCCTCGCCAACAACTCCGATAACGTCGGCCGCTACCTGCACGGCCACGTGATCGCCCAGACCGTGGGCTACCTCAAGGATCTGGTTGGCGTGGAGCCGTTCAACCAAGACGGGGCGATCGACCACGCCTACATCCCGCGCTTTAAGCCTTACCGGAAAGTCGATTTCGTGGGCGGCTACGGGTTTCAAATCAACATCCGCAGCTACATGTACCCGCACCACGCCAAGGAGCTGCCGGGTTACGGCGCCGGCTGGAAGCGCCGAGTGCGCGACCTTCAGCCCGCCCACACGATCCTGGCCGGATACGGCAAAGTGATGGCCCAGCGCGACAACCGCGTCACCCTGCACCCCACCCGCAGGGACGCCAACGGCTTGCCCGTGCCTGTCGTCCACTTCAAGTGGCACGAGAACGATTGGGCGCAGTTCCACGACATGCGGCGCGTGGCGCTGGATATTTACGAACAGGCCGGCGTGGAGTTTCAGTTTCACCCGAACGACCAGCCCTCGGGATTCGCCAGCCACGAGGTGGGCGTGGCGCGCATGGGCAAAGACCCGAAAACGTCGGTGCTCAACAAGTGGAACCAGGCCTGGGAGGTAAAAAACCTGTTCGTGACCGATGCCGGCAGCTTTACGACCTTCCCGGAAAAGAACCCGACGCTGACGATCACCGCACTGGCCTTGCGCACGGCCGACACGATCCTGGAAATGAAGCGCCGGGGGGATCTGTAGGCACAGTGGGGCGGACATTCGTGTCCGCCCGCGGCCGGGCAGGAATGCCCGGCCCTACCGGAGGCCGTAGAGTTGTCGCTTCAACCGCTCATACAGCTCCGGGTCCAAACGCTCCTTGAGCTGGTAGCGCCACACCCGCATCTCGCCGGGGCGTCCCGCCCGCGGCTCGCGCACGTGGACCTCCAGCTCGTAGGCGTCCGACGACCAGACGCCCTCCACCGCCTCGCCGAGCAGCCAATCGCGGTTATGCCGCTCGTCGCGCGAGTCGTAGACGATACGGTCCTCAAAAATCAGCAGTTCGCCCTCGCAGCCGCCCAACGGGTGCAGGTGCTTCACAGCCAGCCGGTGAGCGGGCTCGGCAAGGTTTCCCAGGACGCGGTCATTGGCGGGACGATGGAGCTTGGCGCGCACCCGTTCGAACAGCTCGTCGCTGATCTCCCCGGAAGTCACCGAAAAGCGCAACTCCCGGTCGCGGCCGAGCTTCCACTTCGAGTCCTCGTAGGTGAGGATGCGCAGCTCCGTCCGGCTTACCCGGTCGAAGAGCTGGATGTCGCCGTGCTCCCACCGTAGCGGCTCGTCCGCCCCTTTGGGTTGAAACTCGACCGCCTCGGCGGCAAACCGCAGCTCGCCAGTCTTCTTGAGCCAAAGCGGACGTTCCAACGTAGCCTCCAAAACATCCTGGCAAAGCGCGGGCGCCGCCAGCAGCAGCAAAAGGGACAGCAGCTTCATAGCGATTCCTCCGGTTGCGGCAGCCCTCGGCTGCGCCAGATGAAGTAGACGATGGGGTAGATCAGCAGCACGACGATTCCCGACGTGACCACCCCGCCCACCAACGGCGTGGCGATACGCTTCATCACGTCGGCCCCGGCGCCCGTGCTCCACAGGATGGGCAGCAGCCCGATCATGTCGGTGGCAATCGTCATCAGGATCGGCCGAACGCGCTTGACCGAGCCGTCCTCGATGGCCTGCAACAGGTCGGCGCGGTTGCGCATGTGGCCTCGCGCCTTGTATTCGCGGTACGAGCCGTCTAGATAGAGCAGCAGGACGATCGCGGTCTCGGCGTACAGCCCTGCCAAGGCGATCATGCCGACCCAGACGGCGACGCTGAGGTTGTAGTCGAGCAGGTAGATCAGCCACACCGCGCCAATCAGCGCGAACGGCGCTCCGGCCAGCACCATCACCGCTTCGACCGCGGACCGGCGGGTAATATACAGGATCACGAAGATCAACAGCAGCGTCAGCGGGATGACAAACGCCAGCCGCCTCTCGGCGCGCAGCATGTATTCGTATTGGCCGCTCCAGGCGATGCTGTAACCGGGCGGTACAACGATGGCTTCCTCCACGGCGGCGCGGGCGCGTTTCACAAAACCGCCGATATCGTCCGTGCGCGTATCCACGAAGACCCAGGCGTTGGGCTTGGCGTTCTCGCTCTTGATGGCCGGCGGGCCGAGCTGGTAGCTGATGTCGGTCAGCTCGCCCAGCGGGATCCGCGGCCCTGTCGGCGTCGGCACGAGCACTTGGCGCAGCTTCGGCAGGTTGTCGCGCAGCTCGCGGCTATAGCGCAGGTTCACCGGGTAACGCTCCAGGCCTTCCACGGTGGTGGTGATGTTCATGCCGCCGATCGCCGTCATCAGTACGTCCTGCACGTCGGCCACGGTCAGACCGTAGCGGGCGATCGCGTCGCGGTCGATCTTGAAATCGAGATAGTTGCCGCCCATCACCCGCTCGGCGTAAACGCTGCCGGCGCCGGGAACTTCGCGCACCACGCGCTCGATCTCCTTGCCGAGGTCCTCCAGCGCCGTCAGATCAGCGCCGGCGATCTTGATGCCGACCGGGGTCTTGATGCCGGTGGAGAGCATGTCGATGCGGGTCTTAATCGGCATGGTCCAGGCGTTGGTCACGCCCGGGATCTGCAAGGCCGCATTGAGCTCGTCGGTCAGCTTTTGCACCGTCATGCCCTCGCGCCACTCGCTCTGGGGCTTGAGCATGACGGTGGTTTCGATCATCGACAGCGGCGCCGGGTCGGTGGCTGTTTCGGCGCGGCCGATCTT
>CAYOPA010000498.1:0-3840 GCA_964405625.1 uncultured Bryobacterales bacterium | reverse complement strand
GCCCTCCAGCTTGGCGAGCGCCGCCTCGTAGCGCGGCGTGCAATCGCTCTGGCGGTAGGGGCTGGGGCGGTCGAGCGTGTTGTCGTATCGAAAACCCAGCCAGTCGAGATCCTCCACAATGCCGGCCTCGAATTCAGGCCGGCAACGGGTGCGGTCGTGGTCTTCCATCCGCAACAAAACGCGCGCATCCAGCCGCCGCGCCAAGCCCCATACATACAGCATGTGGGCCACGTGCCCCAGGTGCAGCGGGCCGGTCGGGCTGGGGGCGTAACGCGTGGTCGGCAAGGTCTGTTTCATGATCGCGCGGCGGCCCGCGGGATACAATTGGACAGATCGTACATGGCCAAGACTCTGAGAATCGGCATCATCGGCGCGGGCTCGGTCGCCTCGCGCATCCACGCTCCCGGGTTGCGGCTCTGTCCGGATGTGGAAATCGTAGCCGTCGCCGCCCCCACCCGCGCCGCCGCCGAAGCGCTCGGCGCGCCGGGCGTTTATGAGACTGCCGACGAGCTGCTCTCGGCCGACGGCATCGACGCCGTCGTCATCGCGGTCCCCAACCATCTGCACCGTGAAATCGCGCTCAAGGCGCTGGCCGCGGGCAAGCACGTTCTGTGCGAAAAACCGCTGGCGATGAGCGCCGCCGAGGCCGAGGAGCTGACGGCGGCGGCCCGGAGGGCGGGCTTCGTCCACATGACGGCCTTTACGTATGGCTTCACACCGTCGGCGCGCTACCTGGGGCATTTGATTCGCAACGGCGAGCTCGGCGAGATCCGCTCGGTGCGGGCGGCCTACCTGATGGCGCTGTCCAAGCACCTGCTGGGCTGGCGCTCGCGGCGCGAGCTGGCGGGGTCGGGGGTGCTGGGCGACATCGGCAGCCACCTGATCCATATCGTTTTGGAGTTGGCCGGCGACATCGAAGCCTTGTCGGCCCGACAGCAGGATTTTCGAAAGGACCCCACGTCGGATGTCGAAGACTGGATCGCCTTCATCGCCGAGTTTGCCAACGGCGCCTGCGGCACGTTTGAAATCTCACGGGTCTGCCCGGGGCGCGGGGCGGATGTGACCGAGGATATGTTTATCGAGATCTACGGGACCAAGGGCGGCGCTGTGTTCTCAATGCAGGAGCCGCGCGCCCTCCAGCTCTGCGTGGGAGAGCGCGCCGCCGACACGGCCTCGCAGCTCGAGCGAGTGGAGATTCCCGTCGAATTCTGGAAGCTCCCCGGAGCTCCGCGAGACGTGAAAGACGGCGATCCGCGCTGGAGCTATCGTTACGATCAAGCGTGGCAGTTTGTGCGGACGATCCGGGAAGGCTTGCCGCCGGAGCCCTCGTTTGAGGCCGGCTTGCGCACGCAGCGGGTATTGGACGCGGCGCTGAAGTCGGCGGCGAGCGGCGCCTGGACCAGGGTTTGAGCGGAAAGCCGCTTTCGTGATCAGCCGCTCCGGTGCGGCGCATGGTTAGGAGAGGGAGCCTATTTAAGGACTTCGATGGCATCCAGCTTGGTTCGATCGCTCCGCCGCGCGGTATCGGCGGTTTGTTTCGTATTTGTGTTGGCGGCAGCGCTGTCGGCGCAGGAGCTTTCCGGCGAGCCGGAGACGCGCGCCCAACAGATCCTGAAGGAGCGCCAGGCGAAGGCGGCGGCCGTGAGGCCGGCTGAGCCGAGCGGGCTTGAACGCAAGCTTTTGGTCCTCAAAGAGCGCAACGTCCCGCGGAACTTCGGCGCGGGCGTCGAAGGCTTCTTCCCCAAGGTGGGCGGCTTGGCCACTGGGCAAGGTTTTGCCATGGGGGCGCAATACCTCAAGAAGGGGCTGGCCGGCGGCCATTTGGACTTTGGGACCAGCGGCGTGGTCTCCACTTCGCGGTCACAACGATACGTCCTCGGCGTCGTGGCCCCGCGATTGTTGGGCAACAAGCTGGAGCTTGCCTTTGACGGCGAGCAGCGCAACCTGGCCCGGGTTGATTTCTACGGCCTCGGCCCTGATTCCGAGCTTGATAACCGCACCTCGTTTCGGCTGGAGGATAGCGCTTTCAACGGTCGAGCAGCCTTCAAGCCGTTCGGCCGCTACGTCCGAGCGGGTTTTCAGGGCGGCTTGTTGAACGTCAACACCGGCGCCGGCCAACGGGCCAACGTCCCTTCCACCGAAGAGCTCTTCTCCGGAGACACTGTTCCAGGCTTGGTTGATCAGACCGGATTCCTGCGCGGAGGGCCGTTCATCGAGCTCGATTTTCGCGACGATCCCGGCGGCCCGCGCGCCGGCTCCTACTTTTCGGCGGCCTACACGATGTTTGACGATCGCAACCTCCAGCGGCACGACTTTCGAGAGCTTGACATGGAGGCGCAGCAGTATTTCCCCTTCTTCAGCAAGAAGCGCGTGATTGTGCTGCGCGCCCGCAGCGTGTTCACCTACGCCGACGGCGGCCAGAGCGTGCCTTTCTATCTCAAGCCCTGGATCGGGGGGCCGCGCGAGCTGCGCGGCTTCCGCAACTACCGCTTCTACGACGACAACATCCTGGTCCTCAACGCCGAATATCGCTGGGAGGCTTTCTCGGGCCTGGACATGGCTCTGTTTTTCGACGCCGGGCAGGTTGCTCCGCGGCGCGAGATGTTCCGCATGGATCAGATGGAGACGACCGCCGGCATCGGGTTTCGCTTCAATGTGCGCAACCAGACGTTCATGCGGCTTGATGTCGCCTTCAGCCATGAGTCAACGCGGCTTTGGATCCGATTCGGCAGCCCGTTCTAGGCGGCCGGGAGCCTGATGATGCACACTTCCCGATTGCAGAGGACTTTTCTGATCGCCCTGGCGCTGCCTCTCGTGTTGGGCGCGCGGAAGTTTTACGACGACGACCCGCTGTGGCGGTTGCCGCCCCCGCTGGACTCCAACGTCGTGGTTTCGCGCGACCTGAGCGACTTCTACGACTACTTCATGTACACCTTCGCCAACCCGGCCGAGCAACATCAGGATTCGGCGGAAGGTCCGATTCCGGGGCAGGCGATCAATACGCTGGGCGAGGTCCCCGACAGCGATTGGTTCACCAACCGCATTGGCCATCGCGAGATGTCGATTGAGGAGATCTTGCGCGGGCCGGGCGACGACCGGCCGCCGCTCCCCGGCCCCTGGACGGTGGTTTCGGCCAAAACCGAGGGACTGACGCCGGGCTTCCAGATCAAGGACTCCGGCGGCGAGCGCTACCTGCTCAAGCTCGACCCCAAGAAACACCCGGAGATGGCCTCGGCGGCGGATTTTCTCGGCGCCAAGCTCTTCCACGCCCTCGGCTACAACACCCCGCAAAACTACATTGTCCATTTCCGCCCAGAGGACCTTGAAATCGCCGACGGCGTGACGGTCACAGAACTCTCGGGCAAGAAACGCCAGATGACGAAGCGGGACATCTTGGGAATTCTGGAGACGCGCCCACAGCGGCCTGACGGCTCCATTCGAGCGCTGGCAAGCCGCTTTCTAAAGGGCAAGCCGATCGGCGGCTTCCGCTTCCACGACACGCGCCCGGACGACCCCAACGACATCGTGAGGCATGAGCACCGCCGCGATCTGCGCGGCTACTACGTCTTCTGCTCCTGGCTCGGACACGACGACTCACGCAGCATCAACACCCTCGACATGCTGGTCGAAGAGGACGGCAAGCGCTTCGTCCGGCATCACCTAATCGACTTCGGCTCCATCCTCGGCAGCGCCAGCGAAGAGGCCAACAGCCCGCGCGGGGGCAACCAGTACGTCTACGAGCTCGACGACGCAGTCAAGCAGATGCTCACTCTTGGGCTGCATGTGCCGGTCTGGTATCGCTGGAACTACAAGAAATTCCCCTCGATCGGCCGCTTTGAG
>CAYOPA010000497.1:0-3864 GCA_964405625.1 uncultured Bryobacterales bacterium | reverse complement strand
CTGGCGCATCCACGCCAATAATTGGGCTGTAACGCCGGGCTACAGCGGGCGGGTTTGGATTGAGAAAGGGACGGGACGGGCGCTGCGGATCGAGAAGGAAGCCCTGCAACTGCCATCGGATTATCCGATGCGGTCCGCCGAGCTCGAGATGGATTTCGACGATGTGGAGATCGGCGGCCAGACCTATCTGCTGCCGGTGGAGGCGGGCCACCTGTCGTGCAGGAACGGCGGGGCGACCTGTATCCGCAACCGCATTACATGGTCCCACCACCGGCGCTTCGACGCTGTATCGAGCGTGTTCAACACCGATTCGACGGTTGATTTCGGCGACGAGGCGGCGGAGGTCGAAGTCGTGCCGGAGATCGTATATCCGGATCCGAAATAGGCCGGAGCCGCGCGGCTTTAGCGGCGGGTGGCGCCCGCCAGGTAAACCTGGGCGGCTCACAAGAGTGGCAACGAGCCGCCCGGCTTCAGCCGGCGGGCGGCGTGGATGGCGCCTGCGGCAACCGCGACGCCAGCAGCTCCGCTACATCCACAATCCGCACATCCCCAGCCTGCGCCCGTCCGGCTGCGTCGCTCAGCATGATGTGGCAGTACGGGCAGCCTACCGCCACTGTCTTCGCGCCGGTGGACGCCATCTGGGCGAATCGGCGGTCATTCACGCGGCCGTTGGCCGGCTCGTTGCGATCGTCGGCCAGGAAAAGCTGCGCACCGCCGGCGCCGCAGCAGGCGGTCCGGCTGCCGTGGTCGGCGGGCTCGATCAGATCGCCGCCGGCGGCCGCCAGCACGGTGCGAGGGGCGTCGGTCACGCCTCGGCCCCGAGCCAGCCAGCACGGGTCGTGGAACGCCACCGTCTCATCGGCGCCTTCCAGCGTCAGCCGGGGCAGCAGCTCTTCGAGCAACTCAGTGTGGTGGACGACGCGCACGCCGAGCTCGGCGTAGCGCTCAATCTGGCGGTAGTCGACGTCGAGCATCCGGCAGCAGTGCGGATCGGTCGTCACCACGTTCCGCGCCCCGGAGGCGATCAGCGCGTCGATCACTTTCTCCGAAAGCTCCATCGACAGGTACTCGTTTCCCGCGCGCCGGGCCGGCTCGCCGCAACAGGTTTCCTGGCTCAGCACGCCCCACGACAGGCCGGCGCCGTCCAGCAGAGCCTGCATGGAGCGGACGACCTGCTGGCCGTGCGGATCGTAGTTGCAGCCGCAACCCATCCACAACAGCCAGTCCTGAGAGCCGTCGAAGATCGGCAACGCCGCTTCGTCAAGCAACTTACGGCGCAACTGTTGCGAGGCGCCCCAGCCGTTGTGCGGCGCCCGTTCCATCGCTTGAAACAGGCCGTTGACCTTGGGATGCTCGGTGCGACCCTCGCTAACCAAGCCGCGCCGCAGATCCAGGATTTTCGGTCCGACATGCTCGATGCCGACCGGACAGGCCTGCTCGCAGGCGCCGCAGGAATAGCACTGAAACAGATCCTCCTCGGCGACCCAGGCCTGGCCCGCGGCGACCTCCGCCGCCGTCCCCGCTGCGTTCGCCTCGGCCGGATCAGGCGCGGTCAGCAAGCCATGCTGCAGTTGCAGGATCACCTTCTTGGGGTCCAGGCTGCCGCCGGACTGGTTGGCCGGACAGACATCGGTGCAGCGGCCGCATTCGACGCAGGCGTTGACGTCGAGAATGTCCTTGCGGCTCATGTCGCTCAGCCGCATCAGCCCAAAATCGTTGTCGTCGGCGTCGTCGAGCGCGCGCGTGGAGCTGATCGTGTCTCCCTGCCGGAAAAAGATCGCAACCGGCCCCAGCAGCAGGTGCAGGTGCTTGGAATTGGGGATCACCCACAGCATCCCCAGCAGCGCGGCGGTGTGCAGGGTCCAGTTCCATTGCCATGCCGTCGAGGGCGGCTCCAGCCACAGCCAGCCCGCGAGATAAGTCGTCATCAACGCGACGATCAGCGCCGCCACAATCGCCGAGCCGCCCGACGGCGCTCCCAGCGCGGCCGGCCGCAGCACGAAGCGGCGGTAGCTCAGGCCCAGGATTCCCGCCAACACCGCGACGGCCCAGCCGCCGGCGAAGGCGCCGTACCAGCTTGAGCCCGGTTGGACGTGGTCCAGGCCCGTTAGCCCCTGCGTCAGATGCTCGGCGCTAACCCAGGCGAAGGCGAAAAACCCCCACATCACCAGCGCATGTAGCAGCCCGGCCACGGGACGGTCCCGGAGCACGCGCCGCTGCAGCAGGACCTCGCCGACCACGCGGCCCAGCCGCTGGGGCAGCCGGTCCCATTGCAGGTCAGCGCGCGCCGCGCGCATCGCCCGCAACCGCGCGGCCACGGCCCAGACGAAGTAAGCGGCCGAGCACGCGACGGCAGCCAGTAGTACCATCTGTTCAACCACGATCCCGGATGATATCAACCCGCGCCTGAGCTCGTCAGAGAGGGGAAGGAATGGTCCGTCCTGGAGATCCTGAGCGGACGGTCTCGCCCGCACGGCCAATGAGCTTTCAGATCGGCGACCAGGTTGGCGACTACCGCATTGTGCGCGCGGTCGGCTCCGGCGGCGCGGGCCAAGTCTTCAAGGTCGAGCACTGCATCACGGGACGGCTCGACGCCATGAAGGTGCTGCTGCAAGGGCGCGAGGAGTCGCAGCAGTCTCGGAGGCCGTGTCACTTGATGGGAAGTCTCCGCAACTCCCGCCCGGCCGCGGATCCATTCATTTCCTTGCCCACATCCGCCGCATGTGCTCGACTTGGGACATGGGGCGACTGGCTGAAATTGGGTGGGATGAATTTTTCCAGCAGGCCTGGGACGAGTTGTTTTGCGACAGCGGCCTGATCCCGGCGCGGATCGCCTCGTCGTTGCGGGGCGCCTTCATCCTGTGGACCGAGGCCGGCGAGGTGGAAGCGCCCGCGCGGCCCAAGCTGGTGCGCCGAGCCGGCTCCAAGCTCTGTACGGGCGACTGGGTCGCGCTGCGTGCTGATCCGCTGGTGGTTGAAGCGGGCCTGCCGCGCCGCACGAAGGTCGCCCGCAAGGCTCCCGGAATGGAGACTGTCGAGCAGGTGCTGGGCGCCAACGTGGACGTGCTGTTCCTGGTGCAGGGCCTGGACCGCGACTTTAACATCCGCCGCATCGAGCGCTACATGACCATCGCCTGGGACAGCGGGGCGCAGCCGGTGGTCGTGCTCAACAAAGCCGACCTGTGCCATGACCTCGACGCGAAGATTGCCGAGACGACCGAAACCGCCAAGGGCGCTCCGGTGGTGGCGGTATCCGCGCTCACCGGCGAAGGCGTCGAGGCGCTGCTTGCCTTTCTAGGGCCGGGTAAAACCGCCGCTTTGATCGGCTCCTCCGGGGTGGGTAAATCCGAGCTGACGAACCAGCTGGCGGGCGGCGACATCCGCGAGGTCGGAGCCGTGCGGGAAGCCGACGGCCGCGGACGCCATACGACGGTTGGGCGCGAGCTGATCCAAACGCCGCAGGGTTGGCTACTGATGGACCTGCCCGGCATCCGCGAGGTGCAGCCGTCGAGCGAAGGCGGCGTGGAGCAGACCTTTCCCGAGGTCGAGGCGCTGATCGCGCAGTGCCGATTCTCGAACTGCTCACACACCAATGAGCCTGGATGCGCGATCCGGCAAGGGCTGGCGAGCGGGGAGCTAGAGCGCGCCCGCTACGAAAACTACATCAAGGTGCAGCGCGACCTGGAAGTGCTGGAGCAGAAGAAAGACGCCCGGCAGGCAGGCGACGCCAAACAGAAGGTGCGCAAGATCCACCACACCCCGCGCAACCGGTCCCGGAACTAGCGCGGCGTAACCGTCTTTTCACATCAGTGTCGGCGCAACGTGAAAAGATCCCCCTGAGAGCAAAGTAGAACGATCCCCTCC
>CAYOPA010000496.1:0-3868 GCA_964405625.1 uncultured Bryobacterales bacterium | reverse complement strand
TCTTGGCGAACGATTCCAGACCGGCCGCCGCCTCCGGGCTGCGCAGGGCTGCGGCGAAGGCCCGCGCGGCTTCGTCTCGCAAATCGGGCATCTTGTCGCGCATGCGATGCAGCAGTCGCTTGGTAGCCGCGACCGCTCCCGGAGCAGCGCGGTTCAGTGCTTGGGTGGCTTCGGCCACAGCGGTGTTGAGGGCGTCGTCGTCCACCACACGGTTCACCAGGCCCTCGGCGCGCGCCTCGTCGGCGTCGATGAAGTCGCCGGTGACCAGCATCTCGAAGGCCGCCTTGCGCGGCAGGTTGCGGCTGAGCGCCACGCTCGGTGTGGCGCAGAAGAGGCCCAGGTTGACGCCGCTCACCGCGAACCGGGTGCCCCGCGCCGCCACGGCCAGGTCGCAGATGGCGTCAGCGTCGAAGCGGTTGGGGTCGAAGCTGTCCTTGAGCTGGGCGTATTGGGCGACCGGGATCGTCTCGCGAAGCTGCACCCACTCGCCGCGCTTGAGCTGCGAGTAGACTCCGTAGTGTAGGAACAAGCCGAAGCGAGCCTCGTCGAACCACTTTTTTGTCGCCGCGCGGGGAACTTGGCGGTAGATTTCTTCGTATCCGCTCAGGAACGACGGAACGACGCCTCCTTCGGGCGCTTCGCCCGCGCACGCCGCCAGGGCGGCCGCGGCGGAGGCTTGGAGGAAGCGGCGACGGTCGACGGGCATCACGGTCGTGATTGTAGCCCGGCTGTTTAGCGCAAGGTCAATAGGAGGGTGATTAGCCATGACTCGACGAAAAGTGTGCTGCATTCTGGGAGCGGCCGCCTCGCCCTTGTTCGGGCAGGACGTGGTATTGGACGCTCGTACGGTGGCGGACGCCTCGCTGGATATGGTGGACAACGGGCGCTACGGCGAGAGCTGGGACGCCGCCGCCGCTGTATTCAAGAAGAACGTGGAAAAAGCCCAGTGGAGCGCGATGGCCGCCAAGGTTCGCGATCCGCTCGGCAAGCTCGAGTCGCGGACTTTCCTCGGCGCGGCCGAGCGCGCTTCGCTGCCCGGCGCGCCTGACGGCGAGTACGTCGTCATCCAATATCGCGCCGAGTTTACAAGCAAGAAGGGCGCCGTCGAGACCATCACGCCGATGAAGGACCCCGACGGCGTTTGGCGCGTTTCCGGCTACTTTATCCGCTAGCTTAGCGGCGGAACGCTCCCTCCTGTTCCAGCCGGGGCGTGACACGACAGTGAACCGCCCGGCTTTAGCCGGCGGGTGTTTTGTGAAATCGCGGCTACCCGCCAGGTAAACCTGGGCGGCTCGTTGTTAGCCGGCCGGTGTGGTCCTGCTCGCGATGCTCCACCGCCAAATTAACCAGCAACCGCGCCAGCCGGTCCGAATCGTGTCTTACTATCGGTCCCGGCGCGGCGAACTCGCTCTCCAACACGCGCGGCGTTAGCGTCTCCAGCCGGGCGCGGTCAAACTCCACCGGCCGCGCGTTACTTTCGGCATAGCGCTCGAGCACGCGGGGCGCGATCGGGCTGCGGTTCACCAGGATCGCGTCCGCCAGCCCCAGCCTGGAGTGCTCCAGGACGGCCTGCAAATGGTCCCCGGCTGAGTAGCCGTCGGTCTCGCCCGGCTCCCACATCAGGTTGCAAATGTAGACCTTCAAGGCCGGCGAAGCGGCCAAAGCCTCGGTCACGCCCTGCACCAGCAGGTTCGGGATCACGCTGGTGTAGAGCGAGCCCGGCCCCAGGGTAATCAGATCAGCCTGCTCGATCGCCTGCAGCGCCTCGGCCACGGGTTGGCAGCGGCGCGGCAGCAGGCCCATCCGGCGGATGCCGTGGCGGCTGCCGTTGATGCGCGTCTCCCCCACCATCGACCGGCCGTTGGACATCTCCGCCTTCAACCGCACGTTGGCGAGGGTGGAGGGGAAGATGCGTCCTCGGATCGCCAGCACCTCGCTGGAGAGCTGGATCGCCTGATGGAAATCGCCAGTCACTTCGGTGAGGGCTGCCAGAAACAGGTTGCCGAAGCTGTGGCCCTCCAATCCTTCGCCGTGCTGAAAGCGGTATTGAAACAGCTTCGACAGCAGCGCCTCATCCTCGGCCAGCGCCACCATGCAGTTGCGGATGTCGCCCGGCGCCAGGATGTCGAACTCCCGCCGCAGCCGGCCCGAGCTGCCGCCGTCGTCGGTGACGGTTACGATAGCCGCCAGATCCAGCCCGCCGCACGCCGGGTCTTGCCGCTCCAGCGCGGCGGAAAGGTCCCGCAGGCCCCGCAGCAGAGTCGAAAGACCCGTGCCGCCGCCCAACGCCACGATGCGCAGCGGCTCTTGCCGAGGGCCGGAGAAGTCAGGAGTCGGGATCGGTTGAGCCATCGCCAGCTAACAGTTCGGCGATCGGCGGAAACCCAACCAGCGGGGCGAGATCCGAATCCCGGCGCGCTATCCAGCGTTGCCGGGGGTCGATCTCGATCGCTTGGCGCAGCCTGTCGAAGCCCGATTCGGCGTCCTTCCGCAACGCCGCCACGACGGCCAGTGCGTAATGCACGTGCGCCGGCGGCCGCTTCGCCAATTGCAGAGCCTTTTCGAGGTGCTCCGTCGCTTCGTCGAGCCGTCGATCGTTGATCAGCCGAATCGCGCAGTTGTAATGATCATCGGCTGTCTTCAGATCTACTGTATCGGACCCCATCCGTTGGCGGCAAATCCTGATATGCACGCCGGCCCGATGGCGCATCGGCCCGTCCGGCCCGTTGGCTGCCAACTCAAACCGCTCCAGCGCGGTTTTGAAATCCGCCTTGCGAAACGCTTCCATCGCTCTTTCAAACAGCTCAAGCTGCTCGGCTTCGGTCTCCGGGGGCTTGAGCCGACGCGTCTTTTCAGCCTGGACGGCGGTCTTCGTCGCGGCGGGGGCCTTGCGCCTCGCCGCTTTCCCTTTTTTCCCGGTTTTTGCCGCTTTTGCCACTGCTTTTCGTCCCTCTCTCGGACCAATTACCTCAAAAAACTCGCTACCCGAGACGGCACGAAGGTTTATAGCAGACTTGGCCGCTCGCGAGCAACCCAACGCAGCTCTATCGATCGATGCGCGGCCGCTACGCCGTCTTCACCGCCCTGTCTTCACCGCCCCGTGCGAGGCCACCCGCAGAAAGTCTTCGCGCTCGGTAAACTTCACCCTGGGACGGCCCTGGCCGCGGCCGGCTTCCACCTCGGCGGCGTCGATGGCGAGCCAGTCTTCGTAGGTCACAAAGCGCAGCCCGCGGGAGGCTAGCATCTCATCGACTTCCGCGGCGTCCCGGCGCGGCGCGGGCGCCACGGCGCCGCGATTAATGTCGGCCATCATCGTATCGACGGTCTCCCGCGCGCAAACCTTGTTGGAGCCGATTAGCCCGCTGGGTCCGCGTTTGATCCAGCCTGCCGCATAGACGCCGGGAACCGCTTCGCCGCCGGCGGGGTCGAACACCTTGCCGGCCTTGTTGGGCAACACCCCGGCGCGCTCATCAAAGGGCAACCCCGGGATCGCTTCGCCCTTGTAGCCGACCGAGCGGAAGACCAACCCCGCCTCAATCTCTTCATACACGCCGGTGGCCCGCGTGACCACCTCGCCGTTGGTATTGAGCGCCAGCTCGTTGCGCTCCAATCGCACGGCGCGCGCGCGGCCGTTTTCATCGCCGAGGATCTCCACTGGCGAGAGCTGGAAGCGCAGAATCAGCTTGCGATGCTTGTGGGGCTCGCGTTTTTCGCGCAGCGCCAGCAAAGCCGCGTATTTGCGGCGCAGCTCACTGTTCGCCGGGGCCTCGTCGAGCTCGCGCTGGGAATGCTCGTCGAGCTCGAAATCGCTCGCCGGAATGCTGGTCTCGGCGTCCACCAGCTCGCCGAGCTCGCGAATCTCCGGCGG
>CAYOPA010000495.1:0-3869 GCA_964405625.1 uncultured Bryobacterales bacterium | reverse complement strand
GCGGCTCGCGCGAAGCGATCACGTACATATCGTAGTCGTAGAGCGGCTCCATGAAGCGAACGTGGGGCAGGTCCAGGCGCTCCAGAAGCATAGCCAGCGCCTTTTCGGTGAACAAGAAGAGATGCTCTTCGGCCTTGAGGTGGTCCAGGAAGTGGTCGGAGCGCTCCAGCATCCGCTCGTAGCTTTCGTCGGGGCTTCGCAAGCCCGGAGTCTGGATCAAGATCCAGCCGCCGGGCTGCAACAGCTCGACAGCGCGGCGCAGGGTCTCAATCGGCCGCGGCAGGTGCTCGAGCACGTCGAACAGCGCCACGCCCGTGTACTCTCCGGCCGGAAGGGACTGCTCCTCCAGCGGACCGCAATGCATGGTCACGCCGAAGTGCCGGCGCGCGAGCTCCACTACCGCCGGGCTCAGGTCCAGCCCTTCGGCCTGGAAGCCGGCCTGCGACAGCAGCCCGACAAAGGCGCCCGGTCCGCTGCCGAGCTCCAGGATCCGCCCCGGTGGACGCTGGAAACGCAACACGGTCGAGAGCCAGTATACGGCGCGTTCAGGCAGATCCGCCCGCGCGCGAGCCAGCACATTGGGCTGGCCCAGCTCGCCCGGCAAATAGTCGAACCAGTAGCTTTTACCGTAAAAGCCGGAGTCGTCTTCGTTAACCTGAAAGAATTCCGAGCCGTGGGAACGGGCGGAGACCAGCGTACCGCACGCAAGGCACTTCACGTAGTCGGCGGAAAACGGCCGGCTTTTGGCCGAACCGCACCAGCAGGCAAGACTCTGTGCGGTCGAAGGCTCGGATGCTCCTGCCAAGTCCAGTTCCTCCCGACCCCCGAATATATCACAGTTGGTTTCCGACCCAGGTTATGAGGGGTAACGCGGAGGGTTGGATGCAAGGTTCGAATTAATCCTGAGAAAATCGGCCCTTTGCGAGTAAGATGGCCAGAGAGGAGGTTTGATGCAAATCGGCGTCAACTGCTTCGCGCTAGCTCCGGATATCGGGGGGATGCGCCAGTACTTCTTCCGATTATTCGACTACCTGCTCCAACACGACTTGAACAATGAGTACGTGTTTTTTGCCGGCGCCCACGCTCGAGCCGAGCTTGAGCATCTGCAAAGCGACCGCTGGCGCGGCAGCGTGATCGAGATTCGGAACCAGGACGATATCGATGTCCGCCGGGCCGGGGTCGATCTCTACTTCTGTCCGTTCGCCATCCTGTGGCCGCGGCCGACGCCGGTTCCCTCGGTGGTCACCGTGCATGACATTCAGGAGGTCTATTTCCCGGAGTTTTTTCAACCGGCCGACCGCTTCATGCGGGCGCTGCACTATCCGGGCTCGACGCGGGCCGCCGACGCCATAATCACGGTTTCGGAGTTCACCAAGCACACCGTGGCGCGGCACCATGGCGTGAACCCTTCGCGGATGATCACGGCGCTGCAATGCGTGGGGGAGAGCTTTTTGACCGCGCTGGAGGCGCCAGTTCGGTTTGAGCCGCCTTTTGCGCGATTTCTGTTCTTCCCGGCCAACCGTTGGCGGCACAAGAACCACGAAGCGTTACTGCAGGCGATCCTCCAACTCCGCGAAAAGCAGGGCGTGATCGTGAATCTGGCTCTCACCGGGCATGACTACGACGGCGGCTACCAGCTTGAGGAGCGCATCCAGGAGCTAGGGCTTGAAGACCAGGTCCGCTCGGTCGGCTACGTCAGCGGGGAGCAGGTGGCCGCGCTGTACCGGCAGGCGGAAGGGCTTGTCTTCCCATCGCTGTTTGAAGGCTTCGGGCTGCCGCTGTTGGAGGCGATGACAGCCGGCTGCCCGGCGGCGGTCTCGCGCATTCCCAGCCTGGTGGAGATCGGCGGCGGCAGCGGACTGTACTTTGATCCCCATTCGGTCGACAGCATCGCCGACGCCGTGCTGCGGCTCTGGTCCGACGGCGAGCTGCGCGCGCGGCTGTCCGAATCAGGGCGCGAACGCGCCCGGCAGCTCACTCCGGAGTCGATGGCGCAAGCCCATCTGGAGGCGTTTGAGCTGGCTCGCAAGACCTTCAGCGCCCGGCGCTATCTGATCAATCGCTACATCCTTGACCGCTGGCACAGCTACAGGGTCCACCGCGAGCATCGCGATCTGCTCGACAGCTCCGACTGCGGCGCCGACGGCATCCGTATCCGCTTTGAAAAAGGCTGGCACGGCTTGGAGGGCGACAAAGAGAACTGGTGGCGGTGGTCTTCGGGCCGGTCGAAGATCACCGTGATCTCGGACTCGAAGCGCCGTCTGGCGATGGTGGGCGAGGCGCAGTCGGCGCCGATGCCGAATCACGTGCTCGTGACGTTCCGCGGCAAGCCTCTGACGAGGTGGGAGATTGACCACACCAAAGTCGGCTTCCATCCCCTGCCGCCGGTCGAGATCGATCTGCCCAGCGGCGCCTCGACGCTGGAAATCCGCAGCGAACGCCCGGCCGTGCAGTCCGGCGACGACCCGCGCATGCTGGCAGTGGCGCTGAAGAACCTCCGCTTTCTGGAGCCGTAGCAGCCAATGCCTCGTTCTACCACTGCGCCGGCCGGTCCGGGGCTGGTAGCTTGTAAGGCACATGATTTCCGCCGACAAGCTCAGCCACTGGCGCCCGTCCGGCGTCGCTCTCTCCGCCCTGTTTAACGAAGAGGAGCTGGAGACGATCGAAGCCGCCCGATGCGCCGTCGACAGCTCCCAGCGCCACGTCGCCTACTGCGTCTACGAAAACCCCTTCGCTCGGGCGGGCGGCATTTTCGCGGTTGCCACGCATCTGCCTCCGGCGCTGCGCGCGGCCGGCGACGAGGTCACCTTGATCTCGCCGTTCCATCGCAACCTGGCGACCACGCCGCCGTACAATACGCTGCACTACATAGGCGAGGCGGATGTGCCGTTCGGCGGCCGCGCGGTGCGCGTGGAGCTCTTTGAGCACTTCGACGGGCTCGGCAACCGCTGGGTGATGATGCAGTCGTGGCAGATTTTCGACGCCGCCGGCGGGCCGGGCCGCAACAACCCCTACGCTCACACGCACCCCTCGCTGTTGCTGCGCGACGGCCTGTTCGCCTCCGCCTGCGTCCCCTACGTGCTGGAACGGCTGGGGATCCGGCGCAACGTCATCGTCCACGCGCAGGACTGGCAGTTTGCGGCCACGGCGCTGACGGTCAAGCAGGCCGTGCTGGGCGGGCGGCTGGAGTCGGCGGCGACCGTGCTGACATCGCACAATCCTTACGACTACGGGCTGTCGAGCTGGGACTTGGCCTCAATCACCAACCGGCTGGGTCCGCAGCGCTGGCCGTTGGGCGACGGCACCGTTTACCAGCGGATGATCCCACTCACCGACGCTCCGCTGTCGACCGTCAGTCCCGGCTTCGCGGCTGAGCTGACCGCCGACCCGCTCCAAACCAACCACTTCGCGGCCCATCTACAAACCGTTTACCGGGTGCATGGCGTGGTGGGCGTCGACAACCCGTTGTTCGGGGCGCCGAAGCCCGCGTTTTCCCCGGAGTCCACGCGCGAAGCGAAGTTGGGGCTGACCAACGGCATTTTGGACGAGAAGCTGGCCAAGCGGAAAGCGTTGCTGGAAATCCTTGCGGGCTATCGCGACGAGCGCATCCTGGGCGGCCTGGACGTCGGCGGCGCCCCGCTGACCGCGCTTCCCGAGCAGACGCCGATCTTTTTGATGTTCGGCCGGCTTGACCCCGGCCAGAAGGGGTTTGACTTGTTCGCTCGCGCCATTGAGGGCTTTTCTCCGGGCGAGGCGAAGTTCATCCTGACGCCGATCGCCGGCGAGCGCGACGCGTGGCTCGAAGACCTGGAGCGTCTGGCGGAAAAGCGGCGCGGCGACGTGGCGGTTTTCCCGTTTCGCATGGAGCG
>CAYOPA010000494.1:0-3916 GCA_964405625.1 uncultured Bryobacterales bacterium | reverse complement strand
CGGGAGTATAGCGGGCCGGCGCTCTGAGGCTATATCAGGCCCCGCGGGCCGCCCGCACCAGCCCCAACCGCAGCCCCAGACCCGCCCAGCGATGGTTCACGCGCATCGCATAAACGAGCGCCACCGCCGAGGTCGCCGCTGTGATCAGGGCAAACCCCACGAGCATCTGCCCGAAGCCGACTCCCCGGTTAAACAGGAAGCCCATCAGCGCCGGAGCCGCCGCGCAGCTCACGACCTGAGCGGCCGTTCCCAGGCTGCGGACGCGGCCCAGATTGTCGGGATCGAACATCTCCGACCATACCGCCGACACCAAGCTGCCCATCGAACCCGCCGTCAACCCGACCAGCATCAGGTACGGGAAAACCGCCCACGGCGAGTCAGCGAACCACAACAGCAACACAGCCGCGCCCATCGGTAGCGACGACAGCGGCAACAGCGCGATCGCCGTGTAGCGGTCAATCAGCGTGCCCACGCCCAGCGAGCAGACGGCACGCGTCACCGCGAACACCGTAAACCCCGCCGCCATCCATTCCAATGACCAGCCTTTGTACTCCGACAACGGCGCCTGGAACAGGAACAGCCCCGTCAGCACGAACGGCGGCGTCAGCAGCGCGGGTAGCACCGACCACACCTCGGCGCTGCGGAAGAACTCCGACGAGCTGATCGACACGCGAACACCGGTCGCCTTCGCCGGTCCCTGGCTGACCTCATTCCACGACGGACGACGACGCCACAACGTCAGCGCCACCGGCATGACCAGCACCAAGGCGCCCACCGCCACGGCCCCCCAAATCGAGCGCCACGGCAGGAATCCCAACGCCGCCGCGCAAGCCAACGGCAGCAGCGCCTCGCCCATCGGATATCCCAAGCTCGCAAAGCCCAAAGCCTTGCCGCGGCTGGGCCCGAACTCGCGCGCCATCACCGTCTGCGAGATGTGCCCCATCAGGCCCTGGCCCGTCAGCCGCAGCCCGACAATGCCAAGCCCAAGAAGCAGATAGTGCGGCGCGCCGGCTACCAGACAAGCCGATGCGGCCATGCCCAGCAGCGTGAACGCCGTGTAGCGCTGCACGTCGAGCTTGTCGATCTTCGAGCCCAGGTACGGCAGGCAGATCGCGCTCATCAGCGTCGCCGTAGCATAAAGCAGACCGAAGTCGCCCTTGGACAGCGCGAAATCGGCCAGAAAGTAGGGCAGGAACAACGAGATGAAGAAAGTCTGACCAAAGCTCGACGACAAAGCGGTCACCAGCCCGAAGGCCAGCAACGTGCGATAAGTATTCAAAAAACGAAAATAATCCATACTGTTTGCCAACCGTTTCGGGATGAGGTTCGCCGTAAAAGGCTCAACGCCCCTGACTCCTCAACCCGAACTGTGCTGTTTTGTTGGGGGTCTCTTGGCACGACTCGGCCAAGACCCTTGCGAACGAAAAAAGGCGGGCTCACAAGCCCCGCCACTCCTTCACCATACGCCAGATCCGGTCCGCCGTCAAGCCCCTCGCTGTCGGCGGACTGGGTTGCTCGACCGTAACCGATCCCCGCCGGCGGGCGAACCACGCAGGCAGTGACGCGAAAAAGCTTGATCTTCACAGCAGCCGCGGCCGGACTGGCCGGGGCCTCCTTGGCGGCATGGTTCCTGTGGGGCGCCAGGCGGCCCATGCGGGCCCGCCGCGTGGGCGGGAAGCTGCTCTTTGACGAGCACATCACGCCGGGTCCGGGCAATATCTACACAGCAGCGGAGAACGCTGAGATGGCCGCCAAGATCAGCTACTCGCGATTCATCACCGACCCGATGAAGCGCGCCGAGATCGTCGACCTGCTCAGCTTCGGCTCGCAGATAGGCGTCGGCGAACAGGCGCCGGACTTCGAGCTCGCCACGGCCGACGGCGGCAAGATCAAGCTCAGCGACCTGCGCGGGCGCCACGTGGCGTTCATGTTCGCTGCGATGACCTGCCCGCCGGCGCGCATGCAGACGCCCCGATTCGAGGCGCTGCGGGCGAAGTACAGCCCCGACGACGTGGTCGTTCTGCTGGTCTACTCCCGCGAGCGCCATGCCGGCGAGCGGGGCTTTCCTGATTTTCAGTACGCCTCGTCCGACGACGAGAAGATGGCGCTGGCGCGGATGCTGGCGGCTCGCACGGCGCTGCCGATCGCCGTGGACGGCATCGACGAGCGAACATTGCAAAGTTACGGCCCCGTGCCCAATTCCTGCTACGTGATCGACCGAGAGGGGACGATCGTCTACCGCTCGACCTGGGCCGACTCCCGCAAGGTCGAGCAGGCGCTTGATGCTCTCCTGGAGATGGAGAAAACGCCCGCCAACGCCGGCGCCCTGGTAAAGTAATCGCAAGATGATGCGCACCGCGAACCCCACTCTTAACGACAGAACCTTCCGCCAAATCGAGCCCGCGTACGCCATCGGCGCAGAGCGGATGACGCTCGACGGCGTCGTGAATCGCACCGGCATGTTGCTGCTGCTGGCCGTGGCCGGCGCGCTGTATCCCTGGAGCCTGGCGACGTCGGGCCAGGATGTGTCGCTGTACCTGTGGGGCGGCCTGATCGGCGGCCTCGCGCTGGCTCTGATTACGTCGTTCAAGCCGGCCTGGGCGGCCATTTCCGCACCGGCGTACGCGCTGGTCGAAGGGCTGTTCCTGGGCGCCATCAGCGGGTACTTCGAGGTCGGCTATCCGGGTATCGCGGTGCAGGCGGTGGGGCTGACGCTCGGAACGGCCGGGGCCCTGCTGTTCGTCTACCGCATGCGGATTATCAAGGTCACCGAAAACTTCCGCATGGGCGTGGTGGCGGCGACAGGCGGGATTTTCCTGTTCTACATGGCGAGCTGGATTCTGGGCTTCTTCGGCGTTTCCGTCCCGTTCATCCACCAGAGCGGGCTGCTCGGCATCGGCTTCAGTCTCGTCGTGGTGACGGTGGCCGCCCTGAACCTGGTGCTGGATTTTGACTTCATCGAGTCCGGCGTCGCCGCCGGCGCCCCGAAGCACATGGAGTGGTACGCCGCCTTCGGCCTAATGGTCACGCTGGTGTGGCTGTACATCGAGTTCTTGCGCCTGCTGTCCAAGCTCCGCGACGACTAAGATTTTTTCATTGTGTGTTGTGGCGCACGGCTATGCCGTGCACGCGGGGCTGCGCCCCGCTAAGCAAATCTCGCGCGGACCACCCCCGATCCGGCCCGCATGGTGGGGGCTGGGGTCAAGCTCCGCCACGCCTCGACCGACCAACTTGACCGAACTTCCTGGCGGTTTGACGAGCAGTTCTGTTCACAGATCGTTGATTCCGTGAGGGATCGGCGAAAAGAGTCGGGCTTTCAGATGCAATATTGTAGTCGCTAAACCGGCCTGCGGCCGTCCATAAAATTCTTCAGCCGGCGGCTCCGGCTGGGGTGGCGGAGCTTGCGCAGCGCCTTGGCTTCAATCTGGCGGACGCGCTCGCGTGTGACGGCGAAGCTCTGGCCGACCTCTTCGAGGGTGTGCTCGCTGCCGTCTTCCAGGCCGAACCGCATGCGGATAATCTTCTCTTCGCGCTCGGTGAGGGTGCGTAGGACTTCGGCGGTCTGGTTGCGCAGGTTGAGGTTGATGACGGCTTCGGCGGGCGATTCCTGGTCGTGGTCCTCGATAAAATCGCCCAAATGCGAATCGTCTTCCTCGCCGACAGGGGTCTCGATGGAGATCGGCTCCTGGGCGATTTTCATCACCTTGCGCACTTTGGCCGTGGGCAGGTCCATGGCGTCGGCGATCTCCTCGGCCGACGGCTCGCGGCCGTATTCCTGCACGAGGCCGCGCTGGATTCGCACCAGCTTATTGATCGTCTCAATCATGTGTACCGGGATGCGGATGGTGCGGGCCTGATCGGCGATGGCGCGGGTGATCGCCTGCCGGATCCACCAGGTGGCGTAGGTGGAGAACTT
>CAYOPA010000493.1:0-3924 GCA_964405625.1 uncultured Bryobacterales bacterium | reverse complement strand
AACGTCCCGTCCCCCTTGTTGCGAAACAGCAGGTTCGCCGGACCATTCGAGGCGTCGTAGTAGGGCGTCGGCGCGTCGTATTCGGAGCCCGCCTGCCAAAAATCGTAGGCGCAGACGTAGAGATCGAGAAACCCGTCGCGGTCGTAGTCGGCCAGAGCGGCGCCGGTAAACATCGCGGCGCGATCCGTGGAAGGCAGTAGCCCAGCATTCTCACGAAGCTTGAAGTTACCGGTCCCATCATTGACAAATAACAGGGTTTCCGCTCCGATGAGAATCAGGTCCTGGTCGCCGTCGTTGTCAATATCGACGAACAGGCTCATCGAGGTGTCGTCAAGCACGTCCAGCCCGGCGGCGCGGCTGCCGTCGATGAAGGTTCCGTCGCCCTGGTTCAGGTAGAGCCGGTTGGGCAGGCCGCCGGGTTGGGCGATGTAGAGGTCGTCGAGGCCGTCGCCGTCCGCGTCTCCCACGGAAATACCTTGATGCCCGTAGACCGACACGCCCAGGGCCTGGTCCAGCCGCGTGCGCCAGTCGTCGACGTCGGGCGTGAGCTGATGATGGAAGGAGTCAATGGCGCCGAAAACCGCATCGGTGATTTCGGTGAAGTACGGCGCGGGCGCGGCGACCTCGCGCAGACGGCCCACCGAAGCGGACTCCAGGCGCCAGTCTCCGTTCGCGCTCTCCCAGCGCATCCGCATCGGCCCCAGCAGCGACAGCAGCGCCCCGTCTGGCGTGCGTCCGCCGAGCTCCACGCGCACGCTGATGTCGGCGAACGGCGAGCCTTCGCTGGCGCGATTGCTCGACACTATCTTGAGCTCCACGAGCGTAAGTGCCTGGAACCGCTCGATTTCGCGCGACAGCGTGGGAAACTCGTCCTTGCCCTCGACGATCTTCCTGGAGATCTCCTTGAGCTTGACGTTGAGCGCTTCGAAGTCGCGTTCGCCAATCCACCGGTCCTTCTCGGCGTCCACGCGCTCGAGCACACGGTCGATGGGACGTGGGACAAAGGTGGCGCCCACTTTGTAATCGGTCTGCTGGGCGCCCGCCGCCAAGGCGAACGCCAGCAACGCTGCCGGCGCTCGAAACATCGAACTTCCCATTCTATAGCCGGGTGGAGTTTCCGGCCTGATCGGGTGTAGGATGACGGGCGATGAGCACCACCCGCCGCGAGCTTCTCCGCCACACAGCCTTGGCCGCCACGGCCGCTTCATACAGCCGGATCCAGGGGGCCAACGATGCGATCGGCATCGGCATTATCGGCCTGGGCAACATCTCACGCGGTCACGTGCAGGAATTCACCGAGCGCGCCGAAACCAACATCACCGCCGTCTGCGACATCTATGCTCCCCGGCTGGACGCCGGCATCACCAAGACCGGCGCCAAGGGCTACCACGACTACAACGACATGCTGGCCGATTCGCGCGTCGACGCCGTCATCATCTGCACCCCCGACCACTGGCACGCGCCGATGGCGATCGACGCCATGCGCGCCGGCAAGGACGTGGACGTGGAAAAGCCGATGTGCATGACCATCGAGGAGGCGCAGCAGATGGTCAAGGTCTCCGAAGAGACCGGCCGCATCCTCTCGGTCGACAGCGAGCACATGGCGCACGGCATCTGGGAGCCGGCCCGCCGCGCGGTTGCGGGCGGCGTGCTCGGCAAGGTGCTGTGGAGCCAGACCAGCCGCGCCCGGAACGACCGTCAGCCCCCTTGGAACTACCCCATCGACGCTGACGCGAGCCCGGAGAACCTCGATTGGGAAAAATTCTTGGGAAACGCCCCCAAAGTGCCCTTTTCCAAGGAGCGTTACTTCCGCTGGCGGCGCTTCTGGGACTACTCCGGGGGCATCGCCACGGACCTGTACTACCACCACCTGACACCGATGATTCACATGCTCGGCCGGGAGTTCCCGATCCGGGCGGTCTCGGCCGGCGGCAACTACTTCACTTCGGAAGAGGTGATGCAGGTGCCGGATACCTTTGTCATCTCGATGGACTTCCCCGGCCAGTACACGGTGGTCTGCGGCGGCTCATTGAACAATGCCGTCGAGCTGCCGATCATCATTCGCGGCAACGAGGCGAACATCCGCTTCGAGGGCGGCAGCCAGATGCAGCCGGCGAGCTTCTACCTGGAGCCGGAATCGCCCTACCGCGCCAACTTTAAGGAAAAAGTACAGCTCGCCGGGCTGGAAGGCATGGGCAAGTGGATCGAGAAGAAAGGCGCCGTCCGGCGGACGCAGTTCACAGGGCTGCCCGAGCGCAAGCAACGCCAAGCGCTGGGGACCCTGCTGGCCGAGCCCGAGTGGAAGGCCCGCGTGGACGAGGACCTGAAGTCTCGTCCCGAGCTCGCCCGCCCAGGCGACGCCCGCGAGCAGTATTTCCAGGGGATTTTTGACGAGCGCTCCGAGCGCAACGCCATCGAGCTGAGCTTCAAGCTCGACTCCCCGCCGTCGAGAACGTTCCGGCAGCACTTCATCGAAGCGATCAAGACCCGCAAGCCGACGCCGTTGGACGGACACCTGGGCTACCGCTCGCAGGTGGCCGTGACGCTGGGCGTCCAGGCGCATCGGCAGGACAAAGTGATGTACTTTGACCCGATCCAGGAAAAGATCGTGGATCGTCCGGCTTAGGTCAAAATTCAGGAGAAACCGTCGTGCGCCGCCTCCTCCCCGCCCTCTTGCTTTTTGTCGCGGCCATCAGCCCGATCGCAGCCGCCGAACCTGACTGGAAACCCGTCTGGCGCCCCGTCGTGATGGGCCGGCTCGGCATGGTCGCGGCCGAGCATCCGCTGGAAGCCATGGCCGCCATCAAGACGCTCGAGCGCGGCGGCAACGCCATCGACGCGGCCGTGGCGGCTTTCTACATGACCGGGGTGGTCGAGCAGCACCAGGCCGGCATGGGCGGCGACGGCCTCATCCTGGCTTACATCGCCAAAGAGAGGCGCGTAGTCTTCATCAACGGGACCGGCCCGGCGCCGAAGCTCGCCACGCTCGAATTCTACGAAAACAACGGCGGCATCCCCGACGCAGGCCCGCTTTCCACCGACGTGCCCGGCTCGGTAGGCGGCTTTGACCTCGCCCTTCGCAAGTACGGCAGCCTGGACTACAAATCGCTCTTGCAACCGGCGATCGAAGCCGCCGAGAACGGGCACCCGTTGTCCTATTGGGCGGCCTCTCAGCATGCCGCGAACATGAAGAAGATCCAGCCGTACCCGAGCTCGATGGCGCTGCTGACCGACGGCGGCGCGGCTCCCGGGCCCGGTTGGCTGTTCGTGCAGAAGGATCTGGCGGCGTCGATGCGGCTGATCGCGAAGGAAGGGGCGAAGGCCTTCTACAAGGGGGCGCTGGCGCGCAAATTCGCGGCGTTCTACGAACAACAAGACGGGCTGCTGCGCTACGAGGACCTCGCCGCCTACCAAGCCGAGCAGTCCGAGCCCGTCCAGACCGATTTTCATGGGCTGGACGTCTACCAAAGCGCGCCGAATTCCCAGGGCATCGCGATGCTGATCGCGCTGAACATCTTGGAAGGAGACGACCTGCGCGCGTTGGGGCGCAACTCGCCCGAGTACGTGCATCTGGTCACCGAGGCGATCAAGCTGGCCTTCTCCGACCGCAACGCCTACATCGCCGATCCGCGCTTCGTGAAGGACATTCCGGTCGAAAGGCTGCTCGACAAGGAGTACGCCAAGGCTCGGCGCAAGCTCATCCGCCCCGACCGCGCCATCGCCGGCGCGGCGCCTCCGGGCGACCCCCGTGCGGGCAAGGCCGTGCTCGCCGGGCATGATCTCAAGTACGAAGAGGGCCGGGGCTCCGTCGCGCGAGCGGAGCGCATTGAATCCGACGGCGAGACATCGTCGTTCTCGATCGCCGATCGCTTCGGCAACCTCGTCTCGGTCACCCACAGCGTCAACGCCGGCTTCGGCAGCGGC
>CAYOPA010000492.1:0-3927 GCA_964405625.1 uncultured Bryobacterales bacterium | reverse complement strand
CTCGCCGCCGGCGCTTATTTCGAGCAGCTCGGCGCGAGTGTCCGCGAGCCGCTGCTGCTGCTCCTCGGTTACGTTGTCGCGGCGCTCGGTTTGCAGCGAGCCCCAGCGGGCGCCGTTGTAGGCGCCGTAGAGGATCACGGCCGCCAGCAGCGCCGTCACCGCCCAGATTGTCCGATCGGCCGCCAAACCCCGCCAGTCGTTGCGTACGATATGTCCTAGCATCGTCACATCACCCCCAGTCGGACCGCGCCGCGCCACGCCCACAAGGCCGAGGCGAGGAACCACAACGCCAGTGCGGCCAAGGCGGCTGTTTGGCCCGACAGCGCCCAGCCGGCCCCCGGAGAGGCGTAGGAGAAGGCCGGGGCCTGCTCCCAGTGGGCGTTGTCCCGCGTGAAGTTGAATTCCCCAGGCCCGGCGTGGTCGCGCATGTCGTTGTTGAGATAGGCGACGAAGCCCCGACGATACTGCTCGGCGTTCTCGGCGAAGTGGCGGAAATGGGCGAAATCGGTTCCGGCCAGCGCCATCGAGAGCGAGCGCACAGCCAGCAGCGGAGCCGCCAAGCCCAGTATCTGGCGAAAGCGGTCCTGCGCCTCGAAACGGTCCCACAGGCGGCCGTAGTGACGGTCAAAGAACAGGTTGCCGTACTCCTCGCCCACTTGTAGCCGCCAACCGCTGAAGTTGATCGGCAGCGCCTCGACCTGCTCGACGCCGTGCTCGGCCAGCAGCTCGGTCTTGCGCTTTTCGAGGTAGTCGTCGTAGCTCAAACCGTCGAAGCCGCCCTGCTGCTCCGCCGCCAATGCGGCTGCGAACTCCTGCGCCGAGGGCGTCGGGTGGGCGCTCTTGGCGAGATCCGTCGCCGCGCGCGGGGCGGCCAGGCAAACGAAGACCCAGAAACCCAGCAAGCCGACCAACGCCAGCCGCGCCGAACGCGCACGGGCCGACACCGCCAGCACGACGCCCACGAAGGAACCCAGGTACAGCAAGTAGGCGCCGGCGGTCAGCAACGTCCTCACCCAGCCCCCGGACTCGGCGTCGGATTCGGCGGCGGTCAGCGCCAAAGCTCCCAGCAGGGTCGCCGGAACCAGCAGCAGGGCCAACGCGCCGGCGACGCCCAGCGCCTTGCCGAGGGCCAAATCCCGGCGATCGACGCCCAGGCTGAGCAACTGGCGCAGCGTCCCGGATTCGCGTTCGCCCGCGAACGTGGTGAAGGCGAGCAGAATAATCAGCAACGGCAGCAGCAGTTGCAGCACCGCCGCGGCCGTGAGCTCCCCGAACCGCTGCAAGGTGTTGCCGTCGCGCGCCGGCCGGTAGAGAAACTGGTTCTGCTTGTGGGCTTCCAGCCAAACCGTGACGCCCGTATAGGCTTCGGTGCCGTGGTCAAAGAACGCCAACCGCCCGGTCGGCTTGAAGGCATAGACGCCGTAATGCGCCGCCGAGTGCGGGCTCTTTTCTCCCTGTGATTCCCACAAGGCTCGCTCCTTGGCCACGGCGGCCTCGTGCGCCGCCGTCACGTCGGCGTGGCGCTGCCAGCCGAGCCCCAGCGCGGTCAGCAGTAGTAGCACGACCACGCCGCCGGCAATGCGGAAGCGGCCGTCGCGGGTCATCTCAAGCAACTCTTTTCTCGCAATACGCAGCACCATGGCGGATATTCTCCTTGCTGTCAGCTCGCCTCAACCGTGTAAGTCAACCGTGCATGTGCTCCAGGTACAGCCGTTCCAGGTCGGCGTGGCCGATCTCTTCGGTGGTCAGGCGGGCGACGAGCCGGCCTTCTCTCATGATCCCGACGTGCGTTCCCGTCTCCTTGGCGCGAAACAGGTCGTGGGTCGCCATCAGCACCGCGACGCCTTCGCCGCTGAGCCGCTTGAGCAGCTCGGAAAATTCATTCGAGGCTTTGGGGTCGAGCCCGGAGGTCGGCTCGTCCAGCAGCAGCGCCTTGGCTTTCTTGGCGACCGCGATGGCGATGCCGACCTTTTGGCGCATGCCCTTGCTGTAGCCGGAGACGCGCCGGTCCACGGCGTCGGCGGGCAACCCCGCTTCGCGTAGAAACCGGCGAAAATCGTCCTTCGAATACTCCTCGCGTCCGGCCAACGCCGTGAAATACTCCAGGTTCTCCAGCCCGGACAGGTTGCGGTAGAGCATCACCTGCTCGGGAATGTAAGCGAGGTACTTTTTTGATTCGAGCGGATGCTCAGCTACGTTCAAACCGTTCACCCTGGCTTCTCCCGCCGATGCGGCGATGAAGTTGAGGAACAGGTTAATGGTGGTGGTCTTGCCGGCCCCATTGGCGCCGAGGAGGCAAAAAACCTGGCCCGGCTCGATCGACAGATCGAGAGAATCGAGGGCCTTATTGCCGTTGTAGGCCTTGGTCAAGCTGATCGCCTGGAGCATGGTGTTGCAACCTCCGTTTCGCGCCGGGCTTCAACTGCGTCATGAGCCCACATTTGAACCCTACGAGATGCGGGAGGGCGCCAGCAGAAGATTCCCGCAAACGGGCGAAATATGCCGATGAACGGGAGCGGCGCGGCGCGCCGCCGTCCAGGCGGGCGGGTCGAAAGTGGCGCGGCCCTATACTGAGAGTTGGCCGCCAAACCGAATATCCCCAAGCTTTGGCCCTTGCTTAAAGAGCTGCTCGTTCCGCTGAAAGGCGTGCTCTTCGGCGGCTTGGCGCTGATCCTCATCAGCCGCGCGGCCGGGTTTGTCTTGCCCGCCTCGACCAAGTTCGTGGTCGACGAGGTGATCGTCAAGGGCAACCTCGACCTGCTCGGCCCCATCGCGTTGGCGATCCTGCTGGCCACCCTGGTGCAAGCGGGGACGGCCTACTCACTGACCCAGGTACTGTCGAAAAATGGGCAGCGGATGATCGCCGAGCTGCGCCGGCGCGTGCAGCGGCACGTGGGGTTGCTGCCGGTCTCCTACTACGACGCCCACCAGACCGGCGTGCTGGTGTCGCGCATCATGAGCGACGTCGAAGGCGTCCGCAACCTGGTCGGCACGGGCCTGGTGAACCTGGTCGGCGGGCTGCTGACCGCGTCGGTCGCCTTGGTAGTACTGTTTACCCTCAGCGCCAAGCTCACGCTGCTGTCGCTCGGCGTCATCAGCGTGTTCGTGCTGGTGCTGTGGCAGGCGTTCAAGAAATTGCGGCCGGCCTTTAAGGAGCGGCGCAAGATCAGCGGCGAGGTCACCGGGCGGCTGACCGAGTCGCTGGGCGGAGTGCGCGTCATCAAGGGCTATCAGGCCGAAGAACGTGAGGCGCAGGTGTTTTCCGACGGCGTCCAGCGGCTGCTGGAGAACGTCTTCAAAACCCTCACCGGCACCGCGCTGGTCAGCGTCTCGGCGCAACTGCTGCTCGGCGGCATGGGCGCGCTGGTACTGTGGGTCGGCGTCAGGGAGATCGCCGACGGCCGTCTTACGCCGGGCGATCTGGCGGCCTTCACCATTTTTTCCGCGATGTTCGTGGCGCCGCTGTTCGCGATCGTGGATATCTCCACGCAGCTTCTGGAAGCGTTTGCGGGCTTGGATCGGACGCGCGAGGTGCTCGACGAGCGGCGCGAGAACGACGACCCCCGCCGCTCCGTCAACATCGGCCCCATCGAGGGCAGGGTCCGCTTTGAGCAAGTGGATTTTTCTTACGAGCCAGGCAAACGCGTGCTGCACGGCATCGACTTCGAGGCCGCGCCGGATACGATGACCGCGCTGGTCGGCTCTTCTGGTTCCGGCAAATCCACGATCATCGGACTGCTGGCGGCCTTCCACGCGCCCGAGGCGGGGCGGGTGCTCGTCGACGGCGTCGACCTGTCGACCGTGGAGCTCGGCTCCTACCGCTCGCAGCTCGGGCTGGTGCTCCAGGAGACCTTCCTGTTCGACGGCTCCATCCGCCAGAACGTGGCCTTCGCCAAGCCCGACGCCACCGAGCAGGATGTGCTGGAG
>CAYOPA010000491.1:0-3932 GCA_964405625.1 uncultured Bryobacterales bacterium | reverse complement strand
CAGGGCCCCGATCGCGGCGGCAAACACTCCGCCGCCAAAAGCAACGGCCAGCAGCACCGGATCGACGCCCATTGTTTCTACGAGCCCAACGGCAGGAAGTACTGCGTGCCGTGGACGGGGCGGCTGAGCTCCTGCAACAGCTCCTCCAGATCGCTCCGGTTATGCACGAAATCAACCTTGGTCGTATCCACCACCAGCACGTCGGCGGCCTTGTAGTGGGCGAAGAAGTGATCGTAGGCGCGCACGGCCTCTTGCAGGTAGGTCGACGAGATCTTGGACTCCGCGGCGATCGCCTTGCGCGCGATGCGCTCGCGCAGCACCTCGGGCGTGGCCTTGAGGTAGATCACCAGATCCGGGGCCGGCACGCTCTCCTTGAAGTGCTGGTAGTAGAGGTCGTAGACGCCGACCTCCTCGTCGGTCAGATTCAGGTAGGCGAAAAGCTTGTCCTTCTCAAACAGATAGTCGGCCACAACCGGCGAGTGCGAGGTGGCCAGCGCCGAGCCGGTCAACTGCTTGTAGCGTTCCAGCAAAAACCACATCTGGGTCCGGAACCCGGCCCCCGGCGCCCCTTTGTAGAAGTCTTCCAAAAAGGGATTGCGCTCGGTGTCGAGCAGGGTGCGGGCGTGGATGCGCTCGGCGAGCGCTATGGCCAAGCTGGACTTGCCCACTCGCAGCGGGCCTTCGATCGCGATGTAGCGGGCGGCTGTCACGGCGTCTCTCAGGTTCTCCAGTGTCTCAATAGTTGAGCCCGAACTGCCCGCCACGGGGGGGCTGAATCTTAAAGTGCTCAAAAGCCAGCAGCGTGCCGACCCGGCCGCGCGGCGTGCGGTCCAGAAAGCCGAGCTGCATCAGGTACGGCTCATAGACCTCTTCAATCGTCGTCGAATCCTCGCCCACGCTGGCGGCGATTGTGTTCAAACCCACTGGCCCGCCGCCGTATTTTCCGAGGATTGTGCTCATCAGCTTGCGGTCCACCTCATCGAGCCCGTGCGGATCGACTTCCAGCAGGTCGAGGGCGGTTTTGGCGATCTCAATCTCAATCCGGCCGTCGGCTCGCACCTGCGAGTAGTCCCGCACGCGCCGCAGCAGCCGATTGGCGATGCGCGGCGTGCCCCGGCTGCGGCGGGCGATCTCCTCGGAGCCGGAGTTGTCAATCTCCACGTTCAGCAGCCCGGCCGAGCGAAACACGATGCGCTGCAAGTCGGCCACGTCATAAGGGTTCAGCCGCAGCGTCAGCCCGAACCGGCCGCGCAGCGGCGCCGAGATCAGCCCGGCGCGGGTAGTGGCGCCGATGGCCGTAAACCCGGGGAGAGGAATCGAGTGCGTCCGGGCGCCCGGCCCGGCGCCGATCAGCACGTCCACCCGAAAATCTTCCAGCGCCGAGTAGAGCATCTCCTCCACGTCGGCCATCAGGCGATGGATCTCGTCGATGAAGAAGACCTGCCGCTCGCGCATCGCGGTTAAGGCGCCGGTCAGGTCGAGCTTTTTTTGCAACACCGGCCCGGAGGTGTAGTCGATGGGCGCGCCGAGCTCTTGGGCGATGATCGCCGCCAGCGTTGTCTTCCCCAGCCCCGGAGGACCGTAGAGCAGCACATGGTCGAGCGCTTCGCCGCGCTGTGTGGCCGCCTGGATGGCGATGCTGAGGATCTCTTTGAGCTTCGGCTGCCCGATGAAGTCGGCGAGCGACTGCGGCCGCAGCGAGAGGTCGAACTGCTTGTCCTCTTCCAGCGGTCCCGGCGCTGTCATGCGGTCGTCGGACATAGCGGCCTAACTGCGCACGAGCTCCATGGCCATTCGAAACAGCGGCTCGAACTCGGCCGGCGCCCCTTTTTGCCGGGCCAGATCGACGGCTTTGTCTGCCGCGGCCCGCGTGCAGCCCAGGTTGATCAGCGCCGAAACCACCTCGTGGTCCACGGCCGCGCCCGGCGTGCCGGCCGCCTTCTCGGGCCCCTCGATCGCGCCCATCTTCTCGCGCAACTCCAGGATAATCCTTTCGCCTGTCTTTCGCCCAATGCCGGGGACCCGTTGCAGCCGCGCCCCGTCGCCGGAGCGGATCGCGTCGAGCAGCTCCGGTACGGGTAGGCCGGAGAGAATCGTCATCGCCAGCCGGGGGCCGACGCCGTTCACGGTGATGAGCATCTCAAAGAGCTTGCGGTCCATCTCGGTGAGGAAGCCGAACAGCGCCAGGATGTCCTCGCGCACGTGAGTGTGGGTGTAGAGGCGGACTTCCGCGCCCGGCTCCGGCAGCCGCGCGAAGGCGGAGATCGGGATGCTGACCGCATAGCCCACCCCGCCGACATCGACGACGGCCAGATCGCTGTGCTTTTCAAGCAGGGTTCCTCGGAGGCGGGAGATCATAGGGTGGCCGTGGAGCGGGAGCGACCATTCTACCGCGACGGCTACGCCAAGCTCGACAAGCGGCGCATCTTCCACCTGCAGCTCAAGGGCGCCGACTTATCGCGCCCGGATATTCGAATCGTTGGCGGCCGACGGCTCGTTGCTAGGCCGGCCATCTTAAGTGGGTCGGACATTCGTGTCCGACCGCGGCCGGGCAGGAATGCCCGGCCCTACTAGCTCCGCGCCCCTCTCCCGCTCTAGCGCCCCCGACAACCGGCGCAACGACGGCGCGACGTCATCTACGTAAACCGACCGCGTCCGCGCCTGTATCCCCAGCCGGTACTCCCAAACCAAAAGAATCATCCGCCAGCCCAGCTTCCAGGTCTTCCAGAAATCCCCCGTCACCGACGACTCGCCCACGCGCTCGTGGTAATTCAGCGGAATCTCCACGAACGGGATGCGGTGCGCAATAACTTCCAGCAAAATCTGGGGGCCGAAGTGCGAGCCGCCGATCGTCAGGTGCGGTCGGATCAGGTCCAGCGCATCCCGCCGCAGCAGCCGGTAGGTGCAGCCCATGTCCGTAAGGATCGTGGTGTTGAACAACAGCTCCGTCATCTTCGCGACGGCCCAGTTGCCCCAGCGCAGGAACCAGCCCATGTTCGCCCCCGCCCAGATGAATTGCGGGCTGGTGCGGGTGCCAAAAACCGCCGGCTTGTCGCGCGAATAGGCCAGCAGCTTGTCGATGTCCTCGGGGTTGAAGGTGCCGTCCGGCTCGCACAGCACCACCAGATCGGCGTCGGTTGAGTCGATGCCGCACAGCAGCGCGTTGCCGTAGCCCTGCTTCGGCTCAAAAATCTCCCGCGCGCCGGTCCCGGCCACCTCCTCGGATGTCCCAGGGGCGGCGTTGTTGTTGACGACGATCACTTCGTCAATTACATCGAGCGCGACAAACCCCAGGCAGACGGCCCGGATCGAGTCCTTCTCGTTGTAAGTCGGCAGGATGACGGCGATTTTTTGTCCGCGATACATCGCTATGCCCCCGTGGAACCGTCGGCCGGCCGCTGGGCCACCACCAAAAACTGCCCGGCCAACGGCCGCCACGGCAGCGCCAAATAGGCCCGCACCAGCCACTCGGCCGTCGGCAGCCGCGACTTCATCGAAAACGGAACAAACCGTCCCTCCAAGCGCTCCAACCGCCAGCCCCGCGCCTGCACGAAGTCCGAAAAACCGGTCTCGGTGTAGATCGCCTTGTGCGTGTAATCGTCAAAGTAACGGCGCGGCTCCAGCCGGAAATTCGGCTGCACCACGATTAGCCGGCCGCCCGGCGCCAACGCTCTGACCGCCCGACCGAGAATCACCTCCGCCTCGGGCAGGGTGAAGTGCTCTAAGAAGTTCGAAGCGAAGACCGTGCGCAGCGAGCCCGCTTCCAGCGGCCAGGGCTCCAGCGCGGACTGGATCAGCGGCCGCACCTCCGGCGCCCAGTGGCTGGTCAGCTCCGGGTTCAGTTCGAGCGCCCACTTGGACCGCGCTTCGAAAAACCGGCTCGCCTCGCCGTAGCCCGCGCCCAGCTCCAGCAGCCCGCCGTTCGGATCGAC
>CAYOPA010000490.1:0-3946 GCA_964405625.1 uncultured Bryobacterales bacterium | reverse complement strand
CAGCGGGCGAACGCTTCAGCCTTCGCGAGCGTTGCGGCTGCTGACGAAATCCTATGGCAGGTGTCGGGGTCGAACCCGACGCAACTGTTGATTGGCCGCGGCGTGACTGGAGGGTTCACGGCAACTGTCTGGTACACGATGAAGCCGACACTGTGGACTTCGGCCGAGGAGATAGTGCCGCCGATCTATGAGCCGTTCATTGGCGTGCTGCTGAACTACGCGGCGCGGCTATTGGCGGCGGCCAACCAGGATCAAGGCGTCGCGCAGTTGTGGACGACTGGGCTGGAAATCACCACGCAGACGCTCATGGGAGCTTCGCAGTTGAGGCAGGGACCGGAGGCGATCTCGCCCGAGGACTTTGATTCGGTGGCGTAGAGATGGCTGTAAACGGATTCACTGTCGCTGACCTGCTCTCGCGCCTCAACATGCGGATGCGCCGTCATGCGGCCAACATCCCGCAGAAGCACAAGATCGAGGCGTTGGACGAGGGCCAGTCGCAGATGTGGCGCGAGGTTGTGCGTCGGCGCCGCGGCTGGTTCGTCGATGAAGCGACGGTGACGATCAACCCCACGGACTTCGAGTACGCGCTGCCGGATGAGTGCTTCTCGATCTACAACATCGAGGGGCCGGATGGGGCGCGGTACTTCAACTTCCACTTCTCGCCGATGAGCGAGCATCAGTTCCAAGAGGCGCGACGCAAGAACGAACCCACGGAATCGGCCACGGCGGATTACTACTACGACGTGGTGGGCCAGAACCCGATGCTGCTGGTCATGGCGAACCGCATTCCGGTCAACGCGACGCCGATGGGTCTGGCGGTGAAGTATGTGCGGATGCTTGACCGGCTGACGGCGCTCAACCAGACCATCGACGACACGGTATGGCCGTTCGCCGGGGCCGTGGTGAATGCCGCGGCGGCGCTGTTGACGGCCGGAGTCGGCGGTGAGCTTGCGGGGGCCTTTGCACAGGCATTCGCGAATGACATGGACTCGATCGGCGATGTGGCGAATCGCAACGACGCGGGCGTAACGCTGGTCAGCGGCGGTCCGGAATCGGTTTCGCCGGAGCGGTCGTCGCTCTATGGGGGCCTGTGATGATCGTCAAAGACCTTTACCCGCTGTTCGACGCCCTGGCCGGGACCATGCGGGCGACCGACGACATCAAGCGGGCGCTGCTCAATGCGGCGCGTCTGCCGATCTGGCGGCTCATCATCGCGTCGCAGGATGGGCAGTTCTGGTTCGGCGGTAAGAGCTATTGGGGCGACACGGGCGCCGAGAACTACTTCCCGGTATTGGAACCGGGGACGCTGGAATACCGGCTGCCCAACAACTTCCACCAACTCCTCGCGGTACGGGCCGAAAGCCAGGACATGGGCGACGTGCGGTTTGAGCCGACGCAGCTTGACGATGCGACTGAATCGCTCGCCAGCCACGGCGGCAACATGCTTGGCGACAGGGCGTTTCGTTACACCATCTACGGGCCATTCTTCCAGCTTGTCGAAGAGCCGCCGCAAGTCATTGAGGCGCGACTGTGGTACGTCAAGACCCCGGACGAGTGGCCGCTGCCGACCAGTTCGATTGACGAGTTCCCACGCGGTACGCATGACCTGCTGGTGGAGTGGGCGGTCCAGCGGCACGCTATCGCGGTTGGGGATCGCCGCTGGGCGCAGTTCGAGCAGGAGTGGATGAACCGGGTGCGTCTGTGGATCGCAAGCAGCCGCCGGGACAGGACCGGCCCCATCATCGCCGGCGGGTACCTGGAGGGGTACTGAGCCGATGGTTGGCGACCACATTTTCGCGCCGCGTGAGCTTCTCGTCCACCTGGATCAACAGACCGCGCAGCGGTCACAGAGCCCGGATGGAGCACGGCGGCTCGTCAATCTCATCCCATCGCGAGCCGGTGATCTGCGCCGCAAGAGCCAGGCGCCGCCATTCATCTCGGCCAACGCGCCGAACATCGGCGGCTCCCCCGCGTGGTTCTCCGGCGCCCAGGACTACATCTTCACGGTCTCAGGGGCGCCGCAGCGGCAAACCATTGTCAAGGTCTCGAACAACATCGGTACGTTTTTGTATCGCTACTCGTCGGGATCGGTGACGCCGTTACCGGCGGGGGCCTTCTCGCCGCCACACAACGCCGCGGCCGGCTGGGTGGGAGACCCGGTCCTGTTGCACGTTGACCGCGTGCTCTACATCTCGGATGGGCTGGGAAGCTGGTCGGCCTACGATGGCGTGAGGACGTGGAAGGGCGGGCTTGATATCCCCTTCATCCCTTCGATCATCAGCAGCGCCGCTGGGAGTATCCGCATCACGACGTTCGCCGATTACGTGGTAACTGAGTTTGACGACGGCACGGTGTCCGGCAGACCCCACGAGAGCCCGCCATCGGCGCATGTGCGCTTCACGCCGGCCGAGCCGGGGAATTGGGATGTGACTGTCGGGATGCCTGCCGCCGTGAAAAACGTGGCGCCGGGGACAGCGGCGGACTGGACAACCGGCTACCCGACGCACTGGCGCGTCTACCGCAGCTATCTCGATGGCGCTTCGGGTGCGGTCGCCATGTATCGAATCGCGGAGATCGCCATTGCGTCAACGCAGTACGTGGATACGAACCCCATGTGGGGCGACGCCGCGGCGACGAACATCATCCCGGAGCGGCCGCCGTTGCTCAACCACAAGCCGAAGCCGTCCTTGGTGGCCGCGGTCTACCAGAACCGTATCGTCATGCGCGACGAGGACAAACGCGACCATCTGTGGTTCACTGGCGGCGTTGAAGTGCGGCAGCAGGGTTCGCTTATCAAGCTGGAAGAGGTGGTTCCGGGCGCAAGAAACACCGAGCTTGACGACTTCGAGAACACAACGGACGAACTGTTTATCGCGACGCCGGATGAAAGCTCGGACGTGCGGACGCTGATTCCGGTCGATGACGGCCTGTTGGTTGGCACGGAGCGGTCGGCTACGTTTATCTGGGGTCGCAACGTGGAGACGTTCGCGGCGTCAGCGAAGCCGACGTACCGCTTCGGTTTCTTCCACCGTAACGCCGTGCTGATGACCTCGCACGGGTTGGTGATCTTCAACTCCGAGAAGAAGCTGGTGCTCGATCCGGCGATCCGCTCGGCGGCCGACGACCGGACCGAGAAGGTGATCGACATTGGCTGGGAGATCCAGCCTGAGTTGGACAAGGCCGACATCCGGTTCAGCAACCGCTTCCAGATGGCGTACTACAACTTCGGCCAAGAGCGCGACTGGTTGGTGGTGGCGATCACTTCGCAGAACATCATCGACGGCGGCGTGGGGCGGCTGTTCGTCTACGACTTCGCGGTGAAGACGTGGATGCAGTTTGACGACGTGGCTGCCACCTCAATTGACGTGGTGCAGGAAGACGAGGGCTTCAAATTCCTTGTGGCGGGCAACTCCGGCGCCAACCGTTCGATGCGCGTGGTGGCCGATTACAACCCGTCGGCGTCCAGCTCGTACGCGGCGGCGGCGGCGCGGATGGGCCTGCCCGGCGCCGGGGCGACGCTTTACCCGGCGAATGTGTGGCGCACGGCGCTGTTGGAGCCGGGCGGCGCGGAGATGTGGCGTGTCTTGCGGAAGATCTCGTTCTACAAGAAAGGCGGCTTCACCGTGGTTGTGCGGGCATGGTACGACCCGGCCGACGTGGACACCTTGGACCCCGGCGACGCCGACACGTTGACGTTCACGGAGCTTTCCTCGAAGGAGTGGGAGGGCTGGATCCAGCAGCACGTCAAGCGCGTTGTCTTCGAGATCACCATCGCGGCCAGCGCCCATGCCGGGTCGATGGAAAGAATTGCACTCCACTTCGGCGACAAAGCATCCTCAGGCGTGTAGAATCGCCACATGGAACAAAAGCCCGAACTGTCTGTTTCCGACCTCGGCGGCGTCCGCAACAAGAAGTGGCTCGATTGGACGATGCTGCCCTACGAGCC
>CAYOPA010000489.1:0-3957 GCA_964405625.1 uncultured Bryobacterales bacterium | reverse complement strand
CGAGCACGCCGTTCTTCGACCAGCGGTTCATGCGGGTGTAGATGGAATGCCAGTTTCCGAAGCGTTTGGGCAAGCCGCGCCACTTGCAGCCGTGCGCCACGTGGGCGATCTGTAGAACCTGAGGGCCTCTACAAACCGGCCCGCAGGTATGCGATTACATCCGCCAGCTCCTGCCGCGTCATATCCTTCTCCAGCCCCTCCGGCATTAACGACACCGCCGAGGCCCGCATCTCTTCGATCTCACCGCGCCGCACCGATACGTCGGCGTACTCGCCGCGCAGCGTCACTGATTCCGCCGACTCGCCCGCCAGCAGGCCGTCCAGAATCCGGCCGTCCTTGGTGACCACGATGTAGTTGGTGTAGTTGGACTGGATCTCGAAATTCGGATCCAAAATATGGGCCAACAGTTCCTCGCCGGTCTTGTTGTTGACGCCCGAAAGATCCGGCCCGATGCGTCCGCGCTCGGCCTGCCGCAGGTGGCACTTGGCGCAGCTCTTCTCAAACACCGTCTCGCCGCGCCTCGCGTCAGCCGCCAGCTTAAGCGCGTCCTTGTGCTCCTCGACGACAGCGGCCCGGTCGCTCGACGCCGTGCCGAACAGCGCCGCCGCACGCTGCTGAACGGCCTCGCGAGGATGCTCGGTCAGCCGAATGCGGGCGACCGGATCGACCCCGGCCAGCGGGATTCGGCCGCTGTCCACGGCGTCGAGAAGCTGCACGACCCAGCCTTCGCGGCGGATCAATGTATCGACGGCGCGGGTGCGAGCGGCCGGCCCGTAGCCGCTCCAGCCGGCCAGCAGCAGCTCGGCGGCGGCGGGCTGGTCAAACGAGGCCAGCGTCTCAATGGCGGCCTCGTGCAGCTCCGGCGCGGCCGGCGATTCGAGGATTATTCCGAGGGCCGGCGCGGCCTGGGCCCACGTCCCGCCTTTGAGGAACTTGACCGCGCGCACGCGGCGCTCCACGTCGATCTCGTCGCTGGCCGCCGCGCGCCGGGCGTCGTCGAGCATCCCCGGCAGGCTGAAGTACTGCGCCGCCTGGAGTGTGGCGTCGCGGACCTGCTCGGAGCCGTCGCCCATCCAGCGCGAGAACAGCGCCTCGGCGCCGGGGACCCGCAAGCGCCGCTCGCCGGAGAGGTCCAGCCCGCGCCCCAAGCCTTCCAGTACGGCCGCCTTCCACGCAGCGGCCGTTAGCCGCGGGCTGCCGCCAACGGCCTGCAGCAGCAAGCCCAGCGCATCGCCCCGCGGCGAGGCCCCGACCTGCGCCGCCAGCCCTGAGAGAAATTCCCGGCGGCCTTCAGCGTCTTCGCCGTCATCGAAGAATCCCCGGTGTGATGTCAGCAGCCGGTTCAGCACGCCCCACGGGCTGCCGCCGGTTGAGCTCAGCAGCGCCGCGCGGAACCAGGGATCATCGGCGTTTGCCGCCGCCATCGCCGCCACGGCCTTCTGCGAGCCCTCCATCTCCCCCAGCGTCAGCGCCACCTGCAATCGCACCTTCGGGTCCGGGTCCTCCTGCATGGCGACCACCCGGTTGGCTAGCTCCGGCAGGAACTTTTCGGCCAGAACGACCCCGTGCCGCCGCACCGGGGCGGGCTCGGCGCTCAAGGCCGCTTGCACGTCGGCTGCGGTCAACGCGTTCAGGCCCTCCAGCGACCACAGCGCATGCAGCCGCGCTTCCGGGCCGGCGCCTTCCAGCGCCATCTTGCGCAGCGCCTCCTCGGCCGACTGGTCCTGCCGCTCCAGCAGCAGCCGTTGCGCCGTGCGCCGATGCCAGACGTTGCGATGTGCCAGCAGCGCCGTCAGCTCGGCCGCGGACGCCTGTCCCAGCGAAACTTGCAAGCCCCTCTCCACCGCCGGCTTTTCAGGACGAATGCGCCAGATGCGGCCCCGGTCCGCCCCGCGATAGAAGTCCAGTTGCAGCCGCTCCTGGATCGCCATCGGGATCGACGCCGGCTCCTCGATGTATTCCCGGTAGAAATCCATCACGTACAGATTGCCGTCCGGCGCGTTCGCCATGTTCACGGGCCGGTGCCAGGGGTCGGTGGAAGCCATGAACTCCTTGTCCGTCGGGCGCGGCTCGGAGCGGTACGTCACGCCCTGGTCGAACAGCAGCTCGCGATGCACCAGGCCGCCGTTAGCGTCCGCCACAAAGACGTTGCCGTGGAAGTCATCTCCAAAAGCGTCTCCCAGATAGACAGTGGCGCCGGTGGCCGCGGAGAAATGCCCGCCCACGCGCTCGATGGCGCCCGGCCGAGTCTGGTCGTAGCGCTCCTGGCGGATTTCGGTCCGCTCCACGCGCCACTGCTGCGGCTGGGTCAGCGGGTAGATCACGCTGTTGGAGGGATCGTCGTCGGGCACGTAGTGCAGCAAAGACGGCGGCGCGAAGAAGGCGTTGCGCAACACGTACCGCGCCGGCAGCACCGCGTGACGCAGGTGCACCGTGTTCTGCGAGACGAAGCGGTCGCCCCACTGGTTGAAGCTCATGCCGAACTGCGTCGGCCCGGTGGCGGGGGCAAATTCGCCCGTCCCTGGGTGAAATCGGAAATCGAAGCCCCGCACGAAGACCTTGCCGTGCTGGGGAAACTTTGGGGAGCCGATCTCGCCCGTGCGGCCGTTGTTGGCGGCGTAGATCCAGTTGTCGAGGCCAAATCGCAGGTTGGTGATGCGGGCCTCGGGCGAGACGTTCGTGTCAAAGCCGGTGTACCAGACCTCGCGCTTGTCAGCCACGTGGTCGCCGGTGGTGTCCTTGAGGTACAGAATGTCCGGCGCCGAAGTCACGAACAATCCCCCCTTCCAAGGAAAGACGCTGGTCGCCTGCAATAGGCCGTCGGCGAAGATCGTGGCCTTGTCGATGACGCCGTCGCCGTCAGTGTCCTCCATGTAGCGGATGCGGCTGCGCGGCGTTTGCCCCTCCTTCGGGTCGAAGGGGTAGTCGATCATCTCCGCGAGGTAGACCCCGCCGTTTTCGTCGAAGCACATCTCCACCGGGTCGACCACGTGCGGCTCGGCGGCGAAAAGCTCGGCGCGGAAGCCTTCGACCAAATGCAGCGTATCGACGGCGGCTTGCGGCTCGACGGGATCGGTGTCGTAGGGGCCCTTTTTCGGGCCGTCGGAGCCACACCCCCAGGCGAGCAGGACGACCAAGACGGGAATGCAGCGATTCACCCCGCTATTGTAGCGTTGAGCCGACGCTAGCTCAGCAGCCGGATCAACAGGACGGATGCGGCGATGGCTGCGGCCGGCGGGTCAATGTGGGTGTCGCCGCCAACCAGGAACAACCGCGCCGCGGCCTGCCCCAACAAGGCCCCAGCCACGCCTGCGATCGCTCCCGCCCACAGGCATCCAAACGCCAAGGCCGCAACGGCCGCCGGCAGCATGATGTGGTGAGTCACCGGCATTTTGGCCCCGGCGTACAAGAACATCAGCGACGCCGCCGCAATCCCGAAGCCGACGACCCCGCCTCCTTTTTCGCCCAGTTGCAGCGCCGCCCACGCCGAAGGCAACCCGGCGCCCAGCCCGATCAAAACGAGGCTCCCCGGCCGGCGCTGCCAAGCCAGCCACGTGTCGCCCTGCTTGTCGAACCGGAACGCAAACAATCCGCTGCGCCCAAAGGCCAAGCGCGCGATGACCGCCGAGACAAACACTGTCAAGCCGATCGTATCCGTCCAATCGCGCCAGCCCAACGCGCCCCAGCCGGCTTCGATCAACGCTCCTAGCACGCCAAAGAGCCCGCCCACGACAAGCACGTCGGCCCGCTCCAGCCCCATCAGCGCCGCCGAAACGTCGCGCCCGCTGGGCAGCAGATCCCGCCGCGATGCATACTCCGCAGCCGCCACCCCGCCCGCAAACGAGATGTGCGGCCCAAGGAACGGTCCGAAGGCGATCTGATCCAGCACGACGGTCCCGCCGCCGCCCGCCTGCGCGGCGACGCCCGCCAACACCGCGAATCCGCAAAAGATAAACG
>CAYOPA010000488.1:0-3962 GCA_964405625.1 uncultured Bryobacterales bacterium | reverse complement strand
TGTCGCTCTCCAAGCAATTCAACTTCGGCGAACGCTACCGGATGGAGCTGCGCTGGGACTTGAACAACGCCACCAAGCAGGCCCAGTTCGCCAACCCGGACACCAACTTCAATCGGGTCAATACGGCCAACTTCGGCACCTTCAACGGCACGCGGGGAAGCTTCTCCGACGTGGGAACAGCCCGCATGCACCACATCGCGGTGATCCGGTTTATCTGGTAGGAAGTAGGGACGGGCATTCCTGCCCGTCCCTACTGTTCCGCCTCAGTCCATCGGCGCCAGTGCAGCCGATGCCCAGGCTGTCGCCGCCATCGACAGCCACTGGTTGTGGCCGTACGGGAAACCGCTTTCGAAGTAGGGCTGGAACTTCGGCGCGCGGGCGGCCTGGAACCAGGAGCCGTCCGCCTGCTGCGTGTGGAGCAGATAGGCCGCGCCCTGGGCGTACTTGGCGGACCCCGGGCCCGCGGCTTCCGCCGTGTAGAGAGCCCACAGGGCCTCGCCGGTCGAGAACGTATCGCTCGGCATGTGCTCGGTCGGCCCCCAGCCACCGTCGGGACGCTGCAGGCTCAGCAGCTTGCGGACGGCCTGTGCGCGTTCTTTGGCGTCGGCCCCGGTCCAGTACAAACCCAACAGCCGCCAGGCGTGGTCGCCGGATGTGCTGGGTTTGGCGGCGGTCAGCCAGGCGCGGGCCCGGTCCTGGATCTGGCGCATCTCAGCTCCGCGGCCCGCCGGTGCGTAATGATTCAACGCTCGGACGGCCATGGCGGTGCGCTGAAACCGGCTCTCCTCCAGCGGCGCTCGCGCGAAGCCCGGCATGTCCCAACTGCCATCCGTCAACTGCTGTGAGGCGATGTTGGCGAACAGGGCGTCGGTTGCTGTGTCGGCCGGATAATCCGACAGCGCCAGCCCGAACAGCGAAAACGTCGGCGTGTCGGGCGAACCCGGCGCGTCCATGCGCTCCAGCAGGCCGCCGGCGAAGATGTTCCACTGCGCCGCGACGGCCTGGACGGTCTCCCGCGCCGCGACCGGATCGTAGCGAACGTCCGTCGATTTGGCAGCCGCCACGGCGATCTGCGCCATGTTCTGGTGGTGGCAACCGACGCAGCCGCTTTGCCGGAAGAATTCCGCCGTCCCGCGCTGCACCATCGCCATCCCGGCTTCGGCGGATTCCCGAGTAGTGCGATCGGAAGTCCTCCCGGTGCGCGGCGCGTCCGGCTTGCGCGACCCAGGCTTGGCGCCCGCCCGCGTCAGCTCGGCCATCACGTCGCGGTCGTGGTAACGCGCGGCCCAGTCCATGGCCGTGTCGCCATTCTGGTCGGCCATCTGTGCGTCAGCCCCGGCGGCGAGCAGGGTTTTGACGGCGCGCGGGTGGCGGTGGTCGGACGCGATGGCCAGCATCAGCGGCGTCATGCCGCGCACATCCTGTGCATTCACGTCGGCCCCCACATCGAGCAGCGCCTGCAAGACAGCCGCGTCGGCCTTGGGCGCGGCCAGCATCAACGGCGTGAGCTGCTTGAGCGCCAGGTCGCCGTGCTTTACAGCGCCCCCGAAAACAGTCCGCGCGTCAACCGCAACGCCCTGGGCCAGCAGCACCTTGACCATCGCCAGGTTGCCGTGCCCGGCCGCGTAATGCAGAGGCGTGTAGCCGGCCATGTCGCCGCGCGCCGCGTCGGCGCCGGCTTCCAGCAGCATCCCGACCGAGCGCATGTCGTCGGCCACGGCGGCGGCCAGCAGCGGCGTTCCACCCAGCGAGTCCGCAGCGTCAGGCTCGGCGCCGCTGTCGAGCAGCACCCTCACGGCCGCTGACGCCCCGGCCCGTCCGGCGGCCGTGTGCAAGGCTGTCTTGCCGTTCTTGGAGCTCGCCTTCACGTCCGTGCCGGCTTCGGCCAACAGTCGCACTTTGGCCACGTCGCCCGAGGCCCAGATCAGCGGCGTCGCCGCAGGCGCGGAGCGGCCGTTCACATCGGCGCCGCCTTCAATCAGAATCCGCATCGCCTCGGTCGAGCCGACGGCGGCGGCGTGGAGCAGGGGAGTGGCCCCGCCCGGCCCGGGGGCCTCCATGTCAACCCGCGAGGCGACCGCCGCGCGGACGCTCATCAGGTCGTTGGCGCGGATCGCGCCGAAAAGATTGGCTTGCGGCGCCGTGGCCGCGTTCACCGCCAGAGCGAACAGGATCGACAGGGTTCCAATTCGTGACTTCAGCATGGATTCGATTTCCGGCGGATCGGAAGCCACTCCAGGCCATCAATGCCCAGGCCACCGAAACGCCCCTCCAATCCGGAGGGCGCAAGAATCTCGAACCAGCCGACATATCGCCACGAAAAACCCCGCCGGGCGCCAAGCGACCGGCGGGGCTGCCTGTGTTTGCAAGGGTTACGGGAAGTTCGGGCCAACCGGGTGCGACGTTGGCAAGCCGTCGGCGATCGGCTCCTCGCCGAAGCCGCACAGCGGATGGCCGAAGCCGCCCGCGCTGACCTTGTTGCCGTTGGCGTCCTCGGCGATGTCGAAGACGATGTTGTCGTCGCCGGTGGCGCTCACGCCGGTCGGCACGAAGTCCAGTTGCAAGCGGTCGCGCACCTTCCATGCCACGATATGATCGGTGCAGGAGGTGTCGCCCGAGACGCCTATCGCGCCCAGCAGCCTCCGGTTGCTGTCATACAGTCCCAGGCCGCCGCCGAAGACGTTGACGCCGCCGATCCGCTGGCCCGTCATCGGGTCGTTACTTTGGCCGAAGTTCTGGGCTGCTCCGGAGTAGGCGGTGTCCGTGTCGACCGGGTTGCTGTGCTGCAAGCCGAAGAGCGAGCCGCCCGGCTGCACGGCCGAGTAGATGTTGGCCGTGGACAGCGCCAAACCGGGCAGAATGCCTCCCGTGCCGCCGGGCAGACTGAAGGCGTTGGCCGTGTTGGCTTTTTGGGCCGAAATCACGCGGCTTCCGGGCCATTGGTCGCCGCGGTGCATGCCGCTGAAGGCGACTGCGCAGACGACGCCGTCGCGATTCACAATGGTGGCCCACATGTGGTTGGCCAACCCGCCGTTTACGCTCTCATCGCCTACGGCCACAGCCATCTGCAGCGCGCTCCTCAGCGCGGAGTGGCTCGGCAGTCCCGCGCAGGCCGGGCCGAGGCCGGGACCTGCGCCCGGGCCTTTGCCTTGCTGCGCGGAGAGCATGGGGGCGTGGAGGAGAAGGGTCGCAGTCAAGGCGACTAATCGAAGTTTCTTCATGGTATTGGGTGGTCCTTTTTCGTGATTAGCGTTAGCCTACATCCGCGCCCCAATCATGAGGCGAGCGGACGCGAAGCGAACAGGATTTGCCCGCAAGCACGGGGCCGCGGGCGATCAAGCGTCCGGTTATCGTACCGTGGAGTACGAATTAGTGAAGAGAATAACCGAATAGCGAGCCAAATTCAAGGAAGAATTGCGGCGCCGGCCGGCGTGGCGATCCATCCCCAGGCCGAAGCCCGCGTTAGAATCGTTGCGTGGCGCAAAGGTCCGTCCCGCTGTTTGCCGGTCTATTCTTCGTCGGTTGGCTGGCCGTACAGGCGGCGATGCCGGTGATTTGCCTGGCCGCAGGTGTTGGTTGCCATTACGGTTGGACCATGTTTGCGGGCCGCGATGTGCTCTGGGACTACCACCTCGTGACCGCAGCCGGGCAGACAACCTTGGTTCCCCGCGCCCCCGAGAGGCTCGGCGGTCTGACGTTGTTGGGCAAAAAGGTGGACGAGCCGCGGTTTGTCCCCGAGCGGTTGTGCCGCGAGCATCCCGAGGCGGTCGCCGTGCGCATCGTGAATCGGCGCAAGGGGCTCGAAGAGGCGCATCCTTGCCGGCCCTAGAGGAGTTCCGGCGCTTCCTGGAGGCGCGCGTCACGGCCCGCCCGCTGGCGGTTTGCCGCATTCTCGTTGGATTGGCGGCGTTCCTGCGGGGGCTGGTGAGCCATCACTTGATCGACCGGCTGTTGCGACCCGA
>CAYOPA010000487.1:0-3981 GCA_964405625.1 uncultured Bryobacterales bacterium | reverse complement strand
CGCGGCGCGGCCGAGCTCGCCGTTCTTGCGCAAGCGGTCGATAAGCGTGCGTTCTTCGAGGAAGCCGTCGCGGTGGCGCTGGTAGTCGGGGTCGGTGTCCAGCGCGGCGTCTTCGTCGGCGTTTAGGGTCATGCCCAGGTCGTGGGTGGAGGCCGCCAGTATGCAGAGGGCGCACTCGAGCTGAGTCATCCGGTTGAGGACGTCGCCGGGTTCGAGCAGGCGCTCCATCCAGCCGATGACGTTGAGCACGTGCCGCCGGTCGTGCAGGGTGAAGAGCGGCATGTGTTTGATGACGGTGCTGAGTAGGGCGGCGGAGGCTTTGGCGGCTTTCCTGACGGCGCTTCTTAGCTTGTCATCGGTGATTTGTTGAAATAGCAGGCTGTCGTCGAGCTTGGTCAGGGTGCGCACGGAGACAGGATACAGTTTTTTCGGTGCCTGGGCGGTTGCGGTTAGGCGCGTTGGGAGAGGCCGCCGTCCACGGCTAGGGTTTGGCCGGTGATGAACTTGGTGCAGCTTAGGAAGAAGAGCACGGCTTCGGCGATCTCTTCGCCCGTGCCGTGGCGGCCCGCCGGGGTGGCGTCGATCATGCGTTGCACTTCCGGGGCGTGGTCGTCGGAGAATTCAATGACGCCCGGCGCCACGCTGTTGACGGAGATTTGTGGCGCGAGCTCCTTGGCCAGCGAGCGCGTCATGTGGATCAGGCCGGCTTTGGAGGCGTTGTAGGGGGCGTAGCCGGCCCAGGGGCGGATGCCGCCGAGCGAGCTGATGTTGACGATGCGTCCGCCCTGCGCCTGAGCGCGCATGATCCGGGCCGCCTGTTGGCAGCAGAAGTAGGGCGCGCGCAGGTTGGCGGCGTGCAGCCGGTCCCAGTCGTCGGGCTGGGTTTGATCGATCGGCATGCGCTCGTATTGGGCGGCGTTGTTGACCAAGCCGTCGAGGCGTCCGTAGGCGGTTTGGACCTCGTCAAACAGGCGCCGGATCTGCTCCACGTCGGCCAGATCGGCCTGGAACAGCCGGCCGCCGCAGTCGGCGGCGGTGCGGCGCGCGTCGTCCTCGGAGCCGCGGTAGTGGACGGCCACGGATGCGCCGGCTTGGCCCAGCGCCAGCGCGATGGACCGGCCGATCCGGCGGGCCGCGCCGGTGACCAAAACAACCTTGCCTTGGAAAGACTCCGCCACCACACTAGTTTAGGCCTGGGCGATTGGTAAAATAGCCAGCGCCATGCACATTGATCGTCGGAGCGCCATGCGGCGCCTTGTCGGGCTAGTGGCGGGGTCGCCCGTCTTTGCCGCCGCCCTCCAGGCGCAAAATCCAGGCACGATATTTCCACCCTCGTATTCGCCGGAGACGATGGGGCCGGTGAACCTGCACGAGTTTGAGGATGTGGCCAAGGCCAAGCTGCACAAGCTGGCCTACGACTTTATCGCCGGCGGCGTGGAAGACGAGCTGACGCTGCGCGCCAACCGCGAGGCCTTCGATTGCCTGCGCCTAGTCCCGCGCGTGATGACGGATGTGAGCGAGGTGGACACGTCCGTCAATCTGCTGGGCGCGAAGCTGCCGGCGCCGATCCTGTTCGCCCCGACGGGCGGCAAGAACCTGGTGCTCGCCGGCGCCGACCTGACCTGCGCGCGGGCGGCGGCGCACGTGGGCACGATCTATTCGGTGGGCGGCGCGCCGATGGACCGGCTCGATGATGAAGGCGTGGAGCTGACCTGGTGGCGCAACACGACCGGGACGCCGGATCAGGAGTCGGCGCGGAACTTTGCGCTGCGCACCGAGGACGCCGGGGCGCAGGCGATCGTGCTGACCGTGGACAACCAGTACCAGTCCAACCGCGACCGCAACAACCGCAACCGTTTCGACTACGGCTACATGTCCACCGGCGTGCCCAAGGCGGGGGAAGGCCAGGCGCCGCGCAGCCCGGCGGTCGCGGCGATGTGGCAGCGGCACACGCCGAACCTGACGTGGAAATGGCTGGAGTGGGTGCGCTCGCGGTCGGAGATCCCGATTGTGGTCAAGGGCGTGCTCGATCCGATGGACGCCGAGCTGGCCGTGGAGCATGGGGCCGCGGCGGTGGTGGTGTCGAACCACGGGGCGCGGCAGCTTGACAGTGTGATGGCTTCGATTGACGCGCTGCCGGATGTGGTGCAGGCGATTGGCGGCAAGATCCCGATCTTGATGGACGGCGGGGTGCGGCGCGGGACGGACGTGGTGAAGGCGCTCGCGCTGGGGGCGACGGCGGTGCAGATCGGCAGGCCCTATATCTGGGGGCTGGCGGCGTTCGGGCAGGAGGGCGCGCAGAGGGTGTGGGAGCTGCTGGCGGCGGAGTACAAGCTGGCGCTGGCGCTGGCCGGCAAGACCAGCGCGGCGGCTCTGGACAAGCGCATGGTGAGGAATCCGCAATGCGGCTTGTAGGGTTGTTGGCGCTGCTGTTGGCGGCGGGTTCGCTGTCGGCGCAAGAGTCGTTGCATCAGACCTGCGGCCCCTGCCACACGACGGTGGCGAATGACTTCCGCACGCACAAGCACCTGGCGGCGGGTCTGGACTGCAACGCTTGCCACGGCGACAGCTCGGAGCACAGCGGCGCCGCCGGGGCCGTACCCCCCGATCGCGTGGCGGCTCCGCACCAGCAGGCCGAGCTGTGCGGCTCGTGCCATGCGGGTCAGGCCGAAAGTTACCAGGAGAGCGTCCACGGCAAGCTGGTGGCGGCGCTGGAACGCGCGCCCAATTGCGGCACTTGCCATGACGTTCACCGCGAGCGCTCGGCCAGGGCCGCCGAGCGACGCTGCCAGAACTGCCATCGCGAGCGGCCTGAAGCGTGCTCCGCGCAGCCGGCGGAGAGCAAGTTCGCCGTGGGCTGCGCGAACTGTCACGAGCCGCACCTGTTCCATACGGCGCGGTAACGGCCAGGTGCTGATTCTGCGGTGGTCGAGGTTCGGGCGCTCTCGACGACAATAACCGCTTGCTGTAGAGTGGAGTACGCGAGCGGACAAGGACCGCGAGCGCGACCTGCACACCGCGTGCAAGATGATTGGGGAGTCGGACCTAGTTGGTCGCCTCCACGGAAGTCCATGAGGAACGTGCCAATCGAGCGCACGAGTTGCTGACCTCCGCGCTGTTGAAGGTCGATGTAGTGATTGGGACGCCCCGGCGGCGACTCTGGAACAATTTCGCAGCGCCATTCGATCGCCCCACGCTGTTGGTTCCCGGGATGCGTTCCATGACCCTCTCGGAACTGCACGAAGTAGTCGTTGAGGATACGCGCTTCAGGATATCGAAGACGCGAACCATGTTGATGAAGAACCTTTGGACGCTGTGCGCGTGCCTTGATAGATGTGGAATTACAGGTGAGCTCCGGGTCGACGGCAGCTTTTTGACTGAGAAAATCGACCCCAGAGACACGGATGTTGTCCTGTCCGTGGATGAGGGCTTCGACCAGTCCGCCACCGCTGAGCAGCGGGCCGTCCTCAGGTGGTGGGTCAATAGGGAGCACGACCCGACGGACCCGAAGGCGCGGTTTAGCTCATAGAATCCGGACAGTTAATAACTGGGATGACCTTCAGAATCTGATAATGAAAAATACGGTCGGGCGCGCGGCGTGACGTTTTACGTCGATGAGAACGTCAGCCGCAAGCTGGCGGAGATCCTCGACATCTTCGACCAACACAACGGGGTGCTCCATTTGCTGGACGCATTCCCGGCTGGACCGCCGGACGCGCAATGGCTCACCGAGATCGGCCAATGGGCGCCAAAGCCGATTGTGCTGGGTGGAGACGCCCTTTCACGATCAGGCATGGAAGCTCCTGAAGGCTTGGGCTGGCGTCCCGCAGGGAGTTTGGCACGTCCAGAGGGCCGCCGTTCTTGAGCTTTCTGTCGGAAACTTGAAGCTCCGCCGAGTGAATCGGACGTAACGGGCGCTTGCTGCCTCGGTTGCGACGGACATTCCTGTTTCGATGAAGAGGCGTTAAGCGACAGCGGTCC
>CAYOPA010000486.1:878-3983 GCA_964405625.1 uncultured Bryobacterales bacterium | reverse complement strand
CACGATTTCGAGATCCCGGATTGGGAGCCGACCGACCGTGTCGACTGCGACATGGACAACGAAATCGACGGCTTGCCGCACATGCTATACGTCTACCAGCGCTAGCGAATCCCCCTTTTTTCGACATGCGGACTTGGATGAGAAGACGGCTGTCTGCCGCGATGCTAATGCTGTTTGCGGCCTGTGGGGGCGAGCCGAACGTTTCCAAACCCGCGCCCGAGCTGTTGGCCACCTACTACCCCACACCGGAGCCCGTCGTGAAACGGATGTTGGAAATGGCCGACATCCAGCCCGGCGAGATCCACTACGACCTCGGCAGCGGCGACGGCCGGATTGTGGTCACGGCGGCTCTCGAGTTCGACGCGCGGTCGGTGGGTTTTGAGATTGACGACGAGCTGATCAAGCGCAGCCGTCGAGCTATCGGCGAATTGGGAGTGGAAGACCGCGCCGAGATCCGCAACCAGGACCTGATGCAGGCCGATTACGCCTCGGCCCGCGTGATTACGTGCTTCCTTACGCCGGAGGGGTTGGAGAAGGTGGTTTCGCGGTTGGAGCAAACGCTGCAGCCGGGAACCAGGGTCGTCTCCTACAAATTCCCTCTGCCCGGCTGGACGCCCGACGCGCGCGAAGAGATCGTGGACGAGGACCCGGAGATCCCGTTGCACGAGCTGTTCCTGTATCGCTGGGACCGGGCGGACTAGCAACGCTGGACTGGTAGAATGCCGGGCGAAGATGATTCGCTTTCTATTGTTCGCCTTGACTCTCGCCGCCGCCGCTCCCGCCGCGGACTGGCTCCAGTTTCGCGGACCCAACGCAGCCGGCGTCGCTGAGTCCGGCGCCCCGACCGAGATCGGGCCGGACCGCCATCTGATCTGGAAGACTCCCCTGCCCCCCGGCCACTCCTCGCCGGTTGTTGCGGGAGACCGCATCTACCTGACGGCTGTCGAAGGCGAAGCCCTGTTCACGCTGGCTTTGGACCGCTCCACCGGCAAGGTTCTGTGGAAAAAGCAGGCTCCGCGCGACCGCGTGGCTCCAGCGCATGAGATGAACAACGCCGCCTCGCCCAGCCCCGTCAGCGACGGCCGTAACGTCTTCGTTTTCTTCGGCGACTACGGCCTGCTGGCCTACAGCCGTGACGGCGACGAGCTTTGGCGGCTGCCCGCCGGGCCGTTTGAGAACGACATGGGCATGGGGGCGTCGCCCATCCTGGCCGACGGCAAGCTGATCATGTCGCTGGACGCCGATATCGGCTCGCATCTGCTGGCGCTCGACCCGGCCAACGGCGAGATCCTGTGGCGCGCCGACCGCTCCGAGCTGACCCGCGGATTTTCCACGCCGACCCTCCACCAGCCGCCCGACGGCCCGGCGCGGATCATCCTGCCCGGCGCCTTCCAGCTCGCCGCTTACTCGGCCGCCGACGGGAAAAAGCTGTGGTGGGCCAACGGCCTGTGTTGGCAGCCCAAGACCGTCGCGCTGGTGGCGGACGGCCGCGTCTATGCCAACTGCTGGGCCGCCGGCGGCGATGCGCCCCCCGAGCGAACCTATCCCAACTTTGAGGAGGCCCTGGCCGAGCTCGACGCCAACGGCGACGGCCTGATTCAGCAAGAAGAGTTTTACGAGAAGCTGAAGATTAAGCCCTTCGACCTGGACCATGACGGCAGCCTCAACAAGGCCGAATGGCGCTACTTCCAGGCCCGCAACCTCTCGCAAAACGGTCTGCTCGCGGTTCGGCTGGGCGGCAGCGGGGACGTTACGGCCACGCACGTCGAATGGACCTTCGCCAAGCCCCTGCCCAATATCGCCTCGCCGGTGCTGTACGAGGGCGTGATGTATCTGGTCAAGGACGGCGGCATCCTCGCCGCCGTCGACGCCGCCACGGGCGAGCCGCGCAAGACCGGCCGCCTGAGTGGCGCGATGGGCAAGTATTTCGCTTCGCCGGTGGCCGCCGACGGGAAAATCTACTTCCTGGACGAGACCGGCGTCGTCACCGTCATCGAGGCCGGCCCGGACTGGCGCATCCTGCATTCCTGGGACAGTGGCGAAGGGGGTAACGCCACCCCGGCCATCGTGGACGGCCGGATTTACCTGCGAACGCACGAAAACCTGTATTGTTTTGGAGAGACCCGCTGAAGCGGTCCCCATGACGACTTCCCTGCCGCCTTATGGCCAATCGCTGTCGCTGCTCACCGATCTGTATGAGCTGACGATGGCCTGTGGCTATTGGAAGAGCGGTCTGGCCGACCGCGAGGCCGTCTTCCACCTCTACTTCCGCAAGCACCCTTTCGGCGGCGACCATACTGTCGCCTGCGGTCTGGCGCAGGCGGTGTCGTTTCTGCGCGGCTTTCACTTTGACGAAAGCGACCTGGACTACCTGCGCGGGCTGCGCGCGGCCGACGGCGCGGCGCTGCTGGACCCCGCGTTCGTGACCGCGATGGCGGAGCTCAATTTCCGTTGCGACGTGGACGCCGTCCCGGAGGGCACCATTGTCTTTCCGCAAGAGCCGCTGGTGCGCGTCCGCGGGCCGCTGTTGCAGTGCCAGATCCTGGAGACCGCGCTGCTCAACATCATCAACTTCCAGACGCTGATCGCCACCAAGGCGGCCCGCATCGTCGAAGCGGCGCAGGGCGAGCCGGTGCTGGAGTTTGGCCTGCGACGGGCGCAAGGCATCGACGGCGGGCTGTCGGCCAGCCGCGCCGCCTACGTGGGCGGCTGTGCGGCCACCTCCAACGTGTTGGCGGGCAAGCTCCACGGCATTCCCGTGCGCGGCACGCACGCGCACTCCTGGGTGATGACTTTTGAGGACGAGCTCGAGTCCTTTGAAGCCTGGGCCCGCGCCATGCCCAACAACTGCGTCTTCCTGGTCGACACCTACGACTCGATCGAAGGCGTCCGCCGCGCTATACGCGTCGGCTTGGGCTTGCGCGAGCGCGGCTACGAGATGCTCGGCGTGCGGCTGGACTCCGGCGACCTGGTCGAGCTCAGCCGCGAGGCCCGCCGCCTGCTCGATGAAGCCGGCTTCCCCGACGCCAAAGTTGTGGCCTCCGGCGACCTGGACGAGCGCGAGATCGCCGACCTGAAGGCGCGCGGCGCAAAAATCGCGCTGTG
>CAYOPA010000486.1:0-868 GCA_964405625.1 uncultured Bryobacterales bacterium | reverse complement strand
GCACCCGGCTGGTGACCGCGCACGACGACCCGGCGCTGGGCGGCGTCTACAAGCTCGGGGCCGTGCGAGGCGAGGACGGCTTTTGGAGCGACCGCGTCAAGCTCTCCGACGACATCGAGAAAGTCTCCAACCCAGGGTTGCTGCAAGTGCGGCGGTTCTCGCTCGACGGACAGGCCATCGCGGATGTGATCTTTGACGAGCGGCGCGACCTGGAGCAGTTGCCGTTCGATATCCCGCCCGAGTCGGAAAGCGAGGATCTGTTGCAGCCCGTGATCCGCGACGGGGTTTGCCTGCATGAGGCCCCCGGTCTGCCTCTGATCCGCCGCCGGACGGAAGCCCAACACAAGCTTTTCAGCCCGGCGGCGATGCGCCGAAACTACCGCGTCGGCCTGGAAAAAGGCCTGGAGCGCCAAAAGCAGCTCTTGCTGGATCGCTACGGCGTGAGCGTGGCAGCCGGAGAAGCCTGACGCGCGCTGGCGCTCCGAATCGTTATCGAGCGAAAATAGTCAGCAATGACACGCCGTGGATTCCTCGCCGCCTCAGCCGGTTCCCTGGGGGCCGCCATGGCCCAAACCTCCGCGCCGCCCAAGCGCATCGCCGCCATCATCACGGAGTACCGGCCCAACTCCCACGCCGATGTCATCGTCGGCAAGTATCTGGAAGGCTGGCTGCAGGACGGCAAGTCGCCCGGACCGCGCTCCAAGATCGTGTCGATGTACACCGAGCAGGTCCCCGAAAAGGATATGAGCCGGCCGATGGCGGCGCGGTACGGCATCCCGATGTACCGCACGATCCACGAAGCGCTCACCCAGGGCGGCGACGACCTGGCCGTCGACGGCGTGCTGCTGATCGGCGAGCACGGCGACTA
>CAYOPA010000485.1:0-3998 GCA_964405625.1 uncultured Bryobacterales bacterium | reverse complement strand
ACGGCAAGTACCGCTTCGAAGCCAAACTGAGTTCCCAACTGGGCGTGCTGCCGTCCTACACCGCGCTCGGCATGGCCAGCCTGCTGCCGCACCGGACGCTGACCTACCAGGGAACCGATGTCCGGGTGGACGGGAAGTCGAGCCGCGCCACCAGCGAACGAAACGGCATCCTGCACGCCGTCGGCGGCCTGGCCTGCCAGTACGACGAACTGATGGCGAAGAAGAAAGACGAAGGCCGAGCGTTCGTGAAGGATCGGCGGGTCGTTTACATCTACCACGACACAGTTGACGCCATTGGCGACGACGGCAAAACCGAAGGGAAGACCTTCGCGGCGGTGCGCAGGGCGATCGACGAACTGGCGGCGCTGGTCGGCTACCTCATCAACAACCTGAACGGCCACTACGTCGTCGTCACGGCGGACCACGGCTTCCTCTTCACCGAAACGGCCCGAGTCGAGACCGACAAGAGTCGGCTCGAGGACCAACCGGATGGGACGCTGCTGGCGAAGAAACGCTACCTGATCGGCCAGCCTCTTTACGATCACGATGCCGCCTGGCGCGGTCGGTTAAGTGCGACGGCCGGGGTCGATGGGGATCTGGAGTTCTGGATTCCCAAGGGCGCGAACCTGTTCCACTTCGTCGGCGGCGCGCGCTTCGTGCATGGCGGGGCGATGCCGCAGGAGATCGTGATTCCCGTGATCACGGTCAAGCAGGTCCGGGGCAAGTCGGCCCAGGACACGAAGACGCGGCCGGTGACGGTCCAGGTGCTGGGCGGCAACCACCGAATCACCACGGCCCAGCATCGGTTCCAGTTGCTCCAGATGGAACCGGTCAGCGAACGGGTGAAACCGATCACCTTGAGAATCGCGGTGTACGAGGGTGAAGAGGCCGTGACGGACCTTCAGACCGTGCGGTTTGAGAGCGCTTCCGGCCACCTGGACGAGCGGAAACAGTGGGTCAGCCTCGTCCTGAAAGAGCGGCAGTACGACAAAAAGACGCCGTACCGCCTCGTGCTGCGCGACGCCGCCACCGGCATCGAACAGCAGAGCGTGGACGTGATCATCAACCGGACGTTCACCGATGATTTCTAATCCCCCCCACCCCGACCCTCCCCCGCCAGGGGGGAGGGAGTCTGATGACCTCGACGACCTCCTCAACCAACACTTTCCCGGCAAGGTGGTGCGCAAGGATTTGACCAAGCGGATCAAGGAAGGCGCGAACGTGCCGGTGTACGTCCTGGAGTATTTGTTGGGCAGTTACTGCGCCTCGAACGATGAAGCGGTGATCGCGGCCGGGCTGCACACCGTCAAGAAGGTGCTGGCCGAGAACTACGTCCGCCCCGACGAAGCCGAGAAGGTGAAGTCCACGATTCGGGAACGGGGCTGCCTCAAGATCATCGACAAGGTGACGGTCGCGCTCAACGAGAAGCGGGACGTGTACGAGGCGCTGCTCGGCAACCTCGGGGTAAAAGGCATCGAAGTCCCCAGCAGCATCGTCAACCAGTACCAAAAGCTGCTGGTCGGCGGCATCTGGTCCATCATTACGCTGGAGTACTTCTTCGAGGCGGATCAGAAAGGCTCACCCTTCCTGCTGCGGGACCTGAAGCCGATCCAGATGCCGAATATGGACCTGGAGGAACTGTTCGAGGCCCGCCGGGCGTTCACCGAACCGCAATGGATCGACGTTCTGTTGCGGTCGACCGGCATGGAGCCGACGAACTTCCCGGAACGGGTGAAGTGGCACCTGCTGGCCCGGATGATCCCGCTGATCGAGAACAACTACAACCTGGCCGAACTGGGTCCACGAGGCACCGGCAAGAGTCATATTTACAAGGAAATCAGCCCGAACAGCCTCCTGATCTCGGGCGGGCAAACCACGGTCGCCAACCTGTTCTACAACCTGGCGCGGCGGCAGGTCGGGCTGGTCGGCCTGTGGGATGTGGTGGCCTTCGATGAAGTGGCGGGCATCGCGTTCAAGGACCCGGACGGCGTCCAGATCATGAAGGATTACATGGCCTCCGGTTCGTTCGCCCGGGGCCGCGATGCGATCAACGCCTACGCCTCGATGGTGTTCGTCGGCAACATTAACCAGCCGGTCGATACCCTGGTGAAGACCCGTCATTTGTTCGCCCCCTTCCCGGAAACGATGATCGATTCAGCGTTCTTCGACCGCTTCCACGCCTACGTGCCCGGCTGGGAAATCCCGAAGATGCGGCCCGAGTTCTTCACCAATCAGTACGGCCTGATCGTGGACTACCTGGCCGAATGGCTGCGCGAGATGCGCAAGCGCAACTTCGGGGACGCCATCAACAAGTATTTCAAGCTGGGCCGGGACCTGAACCAGCGGGACACGATCGCCGTCAAGCACACCGTCTCCGGCTTGCTGAAGTTGCTGTACCCCAACGAAGAGTATGACAAGGAAGCCGTCCGCCGCTGCCTGGAATACGCCCTCGAAGTCCGCCGTCGCGTGAAGGAACAGTTGAAGAAGATCGGCGGCATGGAGTTCTTCGACGTTCACTTCTCCTACCTCGACGTGGAGCGGATGGAAGAGAAGTTCATCAGCGTGCCGGAGCAAGGCGGCGGTTCGCTGATCCCGGACGGCCCGCTCAACCCCGGGGTGATGCACACGGTCGCCAGGGGTTCGGGCGGGCATCTCGGCCTGTACCGCCTGGAAACGCAGGTGACGGCGGGCAATGGCGCGCTCAAGACCTCCGGCCTTGGCTCGAACGCGGCGGCGAAGGAAGCCATTAAGGTCGGCTTCGACTACTTCAGGGCGAATGCCCATCGGGTCAGCGCCTCGCTCAAGACCGGGGACCACGACTACCACCTGCATGTGGTCGAACCGCACAACACCGGTCCGACCCCCGCCATGACCCTGGCGGCGTTCGTCGCGCTCTGTTCGGCGGTCTTCGGCAAGCCGCTCCAATCGCAGATGGTGGTGCTCGGCAGCATGAGCCTGGGCGGCAACCTCATCCCGGTGGAAAACCTCGCGGAGTCCTTGCAGGTCGCCGGCGATGCCGGGGCCAAACGCGTGCTGCTGCCGATGGCCAGCGTGAAGGACCTCGCCACGATCCCCGGCGAGCTGTTCGCCAAGTTCCAGACCGGGTTCTACGCCGATCCGGTGGACGCGGTCTTCAAGGCCCTCGGGGTGGAGTAAGAGACTGTGCGAAACGCCCTTGCCCCTTGCGGGGGAGGGCGGGTTCGAGGCGATCCTTGACCGGTGGGTAAAGAGGGCGGGATACTCCCGCGGGCGGTTGGATTTCCTATACTTAGGAAAGGAGAACCCGAAGATGCCTGTTACCCCCCTACGCATTCCCTATGGCGTGGCCGACTTCGTCAAGCTGCGTCGAGGCAACGAGTATTACGTCGACAAGACCCACTACCTGCCGCTGCTGGAATCCGCCGGACGGTTTCTCTTTCTGATCCGCCCGCGCCGCTTCGGCAAAAGTCTCCTGCAATCGGTGATGGAGTGCTACTACGACGCGCAGTGGGCCAAACAGTTTGAGGAACTGTTCGCCAACACCTGGATCGCGGCTCACCCGACCCCGGAGCAAGGGCAGTATCTGACTCTGCGTTTCGATTTCTCCATGGTCAACGTGCTGGACGGTTTGGAGTCGTCCTTCGACGCCCACGCGCGCATTCGCATCGATGACTTGCTCAAACGTCATGCCGACCGGATTCCGGCGGACGAAGCGGCGTCGATCATGAGCGAGTCCAATAGCTACCAACGCTTGCAACGGCTGTTTACCTTCCTGGCCCAGCGCCAGCTTCAGCTTTATCTCTTCATCGATGAGTACGACCATTTCGCCAACAACATCCTGGTCAACCAGGGCGAAGCGGCGTATCGCGAGTTGACCCATGGCGGCGGGTTTTTCAAGAGCTTTTTCGCCCTGCTCAAGGGAGCCACGGGCAGCACGAGCGGCGGATTGGCGCGGCTGTTCATCACCGGCGTCTCGCCGCTCACCATGGACGATGTCACCAGCGGCTTCAACATCGGAA
>CAYOPA010000484.1:609-4018 GCA_964405625.1 uncultured Bryobacterales bacterium | reverse complement strand
ACTGGCCAAGCATCCAAAGTGTTTTTTGAAGATCTCCGGCGTAAGATACTCATCAAAAACGGATTATCCGTATCTAGATGCCAAGAAGTTCCTGGAGCCGGCGTACCGAGCCTTCGGCGCGGACCGGATGATCTGGGGCGGGCTTGGCTACAACCTGGACGACCTTCGAGCGAACCTGCAAATGCTCGACCAGTTACTCTCGTTCGCTCCCGAATCAGGCCGGGCCAAAGTTCGAGGGCTGACGGCGAGACGGCTATTCGGCTTCGGCGTATAGGCGCGTCCGCCCGCCGTTGGGGACTGCACGCGAGCCCGCGCTACACTGAAGGATTCATGCCCAGCTATCCCAACGAGCCCCAACAGACCCCGCGCATCGAGACCTCGCTGCGCCGCATCGTCACCCAACTGCCCGTGCCCGAGTCGCTCGACACGCTCCGCCGCCTGGAGCGCGTCGAGCCCGTCGCGATGAAGGGCCAGCCGCCGATCGTCTGGGACCGAGCCGAGGGTTTCCAGGTTTTTGACGCCTGGGGCAACTGCTGGATCGACTGGTCCTCCGGCGTGCTCATCACCAACGCCGGGCACGCACACCCGCGCGTGGTCGAGGCGATCCGCGCCGAGGTCGACCGCAAGCTGCTGACCACCTACTGCTTCGCCAATGACGCCAGGCTGGCGCTGCTGGAGCGGCTACAGAGCGTCATGCCGAAGCCGCTGGAGAAGATCTTCCTGCTCACCACCGGCTCGGAGACCGTGGAGTGCGCGATCAAACTGTGCCGCACGCACGGCGTCAAAGTCGGCGGAGCGGACAAGAACGTCATCGTCTCTTTTACCAATGCGTTCCACGGGCGGACGCTCGGCTCGCAGCAGGCCGGCGGCATTCCGTCCCTGAAGGAGTGGATCGTCAACTACGATCCCGGCTTCGTGCAATTGCCGTTCCCGGACGGATACCGCCATAAGGACGTCTCGTTTGAAGGCTTCGAGCGCGGGCTGCGGGAGGCGGGCGTCGAGCCGGCGCAGATCGCCGGCGTCATTCTCGAAACGTACCAGGGCGGCGACGCCGCTTTTGCGCCGGTCGATTACATGCAGTCGCTGCGCCGCTGGTGCGATCAGCATCAAGCTCTGCTGGTATGTGACGAGGTGCAGGCCGGTTTCGGCCGGACCGGCAAGCTGTGGGGCTTCGAGCACTACGGGATCGTGCCGGATTTGACGACATGGGGCAAGGGCATGTCCAGCTCGCTGCCGATCGCGGGAGTGGCCGGCCGCGCCGACGTGATGGACCTGCATCCGGCGGGCTCGATGACCTCGACTCATAGCGGCAACCCGGTCTGCTGCGCCGCGGCGCTGGCCAGCCTGGAAGTGATTCTCGATGAGGACCTCTCCGGCAATGCAGCCCGCGTCGGCGCCCTGATGCACGAAAGATTCCAAAAGATGGCCGCCGAGCAGGAATCGATCGCCACGGTCATGGGCAAAGGGATGGTGGCCGGGGTCGTCATGGTCGATCCGGAAACCGGAGACACTGCCCCCGAGCTGGCCGCGGACATCGTTTGGCGCTCGCTCAAGAAGGGCGTGTTGATGTTCTCGCCGGTGGGCAAGGGCGGCGGCACGGTCAAGATCGCGCCGCCTTTGTGCCTGACAATCGAGGCGGCCGAGGAGTCGTTGGACGCCTTCGAAGAGGCGGTCCGGGAATCAGTCGCGGCGCGCTCGGCTGCGCCGGCGCTCGCCTGAGCGCGATTTTCTCGATACTCGATTCGGTTTTACTTGCGCAGGGCTTGGTTGGTCAGGTAAAACATTGTACGTGGGATTGTTCCGACCAATCGTGGGAGTTGGTCGGGCAAGGCTGTGGTAGGCTAAGTGAGCGCCCGCTCTGCAGCTTACACAGTTCTATAGGATTTGATCCTGGAAAGGGCGTGGCCCTCCGGGACGGCGCCTTAACGGGCGTTTGGGGGTTTGAAAACGTGATGAGGAGTTGCCGAATGGCGAGGAAACTGATCCTTCTACTGGCTCTAGCGAGTGTCGGCGCCACGTCGATTTTCGCGCAAGGGCTCGATACGACGGCGAAGAAAGACGACTGGGAGGAGATCAATTTTGAATTTGACTCTTCGATCCTGAGCGACGGCTACCCGAGCCTGCTACGGCTCGCGGAGCTACTGAGCGGCAATTCGGACTACAAGGTCGATCTGATCGGCCATACAGACTTTCGCGGCTCCGACGTCTATAACGAGGGTCTCGGCCGCAGGCGCGCCGAGACCGTGAAGGCATTCCTACTTAAGTACGGCGCCCGGGACAGCCAGATTTCGGTAATCACCCGCGGCGAAGTGGAACCCAAGGTCGGCAACGAGACCGACGAGGGCCGCTTCATGAATCGGCGCGTCATCATGACCGTTCGCGACGGCGCCGGCGGCATGGTCAGCGACGGCGGCGTGGGCGACGCGATCGGCGGCATTGAAAAGCTGATTAAGGCGCAGGAAGACTGCTGCAACCAAATTCTGGAGAAGCTCTCCAAACTTGACGAGATCCTCGACCTGCTCAGTGACCTGAAGCGCGAGAACGACCGCCTCAAGGCCGATGTCGAAGCGCTGAAGGACCGCCCGGAACCCAGGATGCCCGAAATGCCTGTCGTCCCGACCGCCGTCGAAGTGGCGCGGGAAGTGGCGGACGAAGTTGCAAAGGGCAAGGGCAACCAGTGGGCCAGCTTCAACATCAACGTGGGACCGGCCTCGCCTGACGGCAGTTTGAGCGTCGGCGGCCAAGCCCGCGCGTTCATTCCGTTCGCCAAACGCAACGCCTTCCAAGGTCAAGGCGAATTCCTGCATTACCTGGGCCGCGACGAAGGCCAGATGGACTTCGGTCTGGTCAGCCGCTACGGCCCGGTGCAGGTTGGCGGATTCTCCAGCTTCAAGTACGTGAAGTTTGACGAATGGCAGCAGGTGGCCGGCCTCGGCCAAGGCGCTTTCACGTTGGACTACGTATTCGGCAGCGGTCGCGTCGGCTTCTTTGGCACGAAGGCGTTCATGGACGGCTCGGTTGTCAACGAGCAGATGATTCGCCGCAACGTGCTCGAGCAGACCTACGTGGACGTGGTTGACCAAGTAGGCGTCTCGACAGCCGTGGCTGCGTGGGGTGTGGGCGGAGGCCGCAAGGCTTGGTTCGAAGGCAACTTCGGGGCTCTGTTCCGGCAGGCGGGCTCGAACCAGGGCTTCTCGTTGGGTCACCACGCTGCGCGCTCGCGAGGCGGCGCCCGAGGGTAGCCGATGGGCGCGCGGCGCGATCCTACTCCACGTCGAGGTCGGCACAGGGCGTGGCGCGAAGGTCCCAGCGCGCGAGCAGCACCGAGCCGCGGCCGTCGCGGTCCTCGACCGCGCAGCGTCGCTCGCCGCGCAGGTGCGCGTCGTCTTCGAGGAAGCGCGGCTCGTCG
>CAYOPA010000484.1:0-599 GCA_964405625.1 uncultured Bryobacterales bacterium | reverse complement strand
TCGGAATTCGATCCAGATCGGCAGGCCGAAATCGCAGCGCACTCCGTGGGGGGCCGGGAAGCTCGCCTCGCCTTCGAAACGCGTACCCTCGGCGTCGAAGGTGAGACACGGCGCGGGGAGGGTCAGCTCGTACTGGCCAGGGCGCAGGCGGTCGGGCGAGAGACGGGGCTCGGGAGGCGGCCGGCCGCTGGGCGATTCGCGGGACGCAGGGCTGTGGTAGAGCGCGCCCGCGCGCTCGCTGCCGGCGGGCTCGTGGACGCCCTCGCGCGAGGCGGCGCGCACGATGCGGCTGCTGCGGATCGTCTTGCGGCCCGTGAGATCGGGAGCGGGATCGGGCAGTACGCAGTGCTCCTCGAAACCGGTCTGGGCGATCTCCCACTCGACGCGCACGGTGTGGAGATCCGTGCGCGGCAGGAGCCAGCCGGTGGTGCGGCGTGGCTCCTCCCGCAGCACCCAGGTGGCGTGTCCGCTCCAGCGGAGGAAGGGCGTGCGCTGGCAGCCCGCGGGTGCCGGCGCGAAGCGATGCTCCTCCTCGACGGCCAGCTCACCGGCGAAACAGCGCGCCGCTTCCGGCTCGGAGACCTCCTCTCGGCCCGCGT
>CAYOPA010000483.1:0-4025 GCA_964405625.1 uncultured Bryobacterales bacterium | reverse complement strand
AGTAGAGCTCCAGCGACTCGCGGGCCCGCTCGCGGTCTCCGGCGCTCAAGTAGAGAAATCCCAGTGTCCGGGCGCAGGCCGGCAGGTCCGGCGAATTCTCGATGTAGAGGCGGCAGGAGGCGTCCAGGTGATCGGTGACGCCGGACTTGGGGATCTCAGTCCCTTCGGGCGCTTTCTTGGCGAAGATCACCGCCTTGGCGTCGCTGTGGATCAGCTTCCACTCCTGCTCGGAGGGGTCGCCCAGGTCCAGAATCAGCGGGTAGACCACGCCGGAGACGTACTCAAAGCCGTTCATGACGACGTAGCTGATGTCGTATTGCTCGAATAGCCGCTTCCGCAGCGCCCGGCTCTGCGCGGGATTTTCGGCGCCGTAGAGCAGCGAGCGGTAGTCGCGGTAGACGCTCTCGTTCAGGGCGCGGCCGTCGATAAAAGTTTGACGCTCCGGCCCCAGCGCCCAGATCAGGTAGCCGCCGTACTCGTAGGTGTTGAACATCCGGCCGCGGAGGTCCCGCTCTTTGATGAACCGGGCCGCTTCAGTGGGAAACTTCCACTCGGCGGCGCGGAGCTGAAACAGCATACCCTGCGAGCCCAGCCAGCCGAGCAGGACGGCGACCAGGGCCGTCGCGCCGCCGATCGCATGCTTTGGGTCGATCCGCGGCAGCTTGCCCGCCAGCAGCGGCGAGCCGTGGATCGCGAGAATCCACGGCGCCAGGAAAGCGATCATCGGCAGGTTGCGGAACGCCAGCAGAGAGGCCGCTCCAAACGCCACGAACAGCAGCCCGTGCGCGATCCGAACGTGCTTGAGTCGCAACAGCAGCACGAGTGCCGCGGCGTAGAGCAGAATCTGAAAGACGTACGGCGGCCCCCACAGCGGCGGCCGAGACCACTCAATCAGGGTCTGCGTCAGGAAGCTGTCGCGGTAGCCGGCCAGCACCGCCACGATGCCGAAGCCCGACGGGTTCAGGCCTGAAGCCAAGATCGAAGCGGCGGCGGCGATCCACAGCGGCTTCCTTCTCTCCGAGCCGAGCGCCTCGACCGCGTAGCAGCCCAGCACCACCCAGCCCATGAAGAAGCCGCCGTGGGAGTTGGCCCAAACCACGGCCAGAGGCGGCAACGCCCACAGCAGGCGATCGTCGCCGTCGTCGCGCCACAGCTCCAACAAGGTCACGAAAACAGGGACCAGCGCAAAGGTCACCAGCGCCGGGCGGTCGGAGGCGAACATCAGTAGCACGGGGGCGCCGGCCAAGGCCGTAAGGCAGGCCGCCACGGGGCTCCGCATCCCGCGCCAGGCCAAAAAGCCGGACAGGCCGCAGGCGAGCGTCAGTAGCAAAGCCTTCCACAGCGCCAGCAGCGGAAAGCCTCCCGCTGCGTAAAGCAGATACCAGAACGCCTGCGCCAGCCACTCATGCGTCAGGTTGAAATACCGCACGCGCCGCTCGCCGGGATAGCTCTCCTCGCCCAGGTCGGTGGTGTAAGCGAATGGGTCGGGGTAGGGCAGCGAGCGGGTTTCGAGCACGAGCTCGCCGGTCTTGAGGTGCCACCAAAAATCGGTATCGGCCACCTCGGTCGAAAAGAGCCCGAGCAGCAGGAGAACCGTCAGCGCGAGCAGCGCCCATGCCCACGGAGACGGCCCGGCCGGCGTGCGCTTGGGGACTTCGGCAACCGGAGCCGGAGCGGGCGCGGAGCGCTGCAACTGTTTCCGCTTGGACAGAAGAATCCAGGCTAGCGCGGGCTTTCCGGCGGCGGCAACCGAGGCTACGAACCAGGTCGCTGTCCGACGCCGTCGGCAAGCTCGGCCAACCGCGCCCGCAGCGCCTCAAGGTCCTGCGCCGCCTGCTTTCGATCCTTGAGGCCGAGCCTGCCGCCAAAGCCCGTGTACAGGCGCATCTCCTCTCCCGCCGCCGTTACTCCCCCATGCTCGTCGTACGGGGGCAATTCGACCAGCGCCGCGTACCGAGCGCGTCCGGCCTCCCATAGCGCACGGTAGTCTCGCGTGACCCAACGCAGCCGCATCTGACGAGCCATACGGGCCGTGGCGGGCATCACAAAGAAAGTCTTACCCAGCCAGCCGCGCACCGCCAACAGTTCCACCTCCCAGGCCGTGCCTTCGAAATCAAACGGCACGATGAAGATGCCGGCGGCGTCTCGACACAAGGCGCACACCTCGTCTTGCCATGTCGCGTCGGTGGAGCGGACATAGCCCGCTCCGGCCTTTCCGGGGTTGTCCGACAACGCCACCAGATCGCCCAACTGGTGTGTAAGCAGCGCCAGGGCGCTTTCGAGGTCATGATGCGCCTCCGGCCAGCCGTACTCTTCGATGTAGGAGCTGTCGCCCCGGCCGCGGGCGGCGTCGACGAAGGCGCCATCGATCTTAAACGGCCGCAGGTACACGAAGTACGGATCGTTCGGGGCTTCGCCTCGCTGGACTTGGTCGCGGATGGCGTTGGCCCGCTCGTTGCGGCGCCGCTGATAGCCCGCAACGCGCCTTTGGGTGCGAATCAATGTCGCGAAGCAGGCAACCGCCACGGCTGCGCCGCAGCCCGCCGCGACCCAAGCGCCGGTTGGGGCGAGCTTGCCCAGCGCCAGAGCCGCGACCGCGACCGCCGCGCCGCCCAACATCCCGCTACAGCCGAGACATCCGGCAGTCAGCCACTTCGTGTCCGCGTGCGCCCACCTTGGCATGAGGTTTCGTAGGCCAACGTTGCGGCTTAGCAGCGGCAAAGTCAAGCGGGCCCTCCTGCGAAGGGCCGCAGTGCGATTGTGGCGGCGGGAGTTCCGCCAGGGGACGGGCAACGCCTTCCCGGGCAACGGCAGTGTCCTGTCTCTGAAGTTCGCGTACAGAATCGGCAAGAGGCCATTTGCGACGGAAACGCGTGGCGGAACAGAGCCCCGGGCGTGAGCCCTGGGACAGAGGGGGGCCGCGGCGCCCTTATTTCCCCGGGCTCACGCCCGGGGCTAGTTCCACGCTAGATTCGAGATCGTTGTGGCATCGCTGCATGACCTGGTTCTTGTATACGAACTTCAGAGACGGGACGCTAGGGCGCCTCGACGGCGATCTCGACCGGGTTGCTACGGCGCCCGTCCGGGTACTCCAGCGTGACCCAGGTGCGCTCATTGGTCGGCGCCTGCGGCGGCACCATCACGTTGATCTGGAACAGCCCGACGAAGCCTGGCGTCAGACCCACGAACTGCGGATTCTCCAGCGGTCCGAACGACAGCCGGCCAAAGTTGACGATCGGCGCATCGACGGCGTTGGCCAGCGGACCGCCCGGCGCGGCCTCGCCCGTGGCCACTTCCGGCGACACCGGACCCAACCCCGTGGCGAAGATCTCCAGCACATCCCCCGGCCGCGCCGGAGCGGTTGCGAACCCGAGCTCTTGCCCGATTCTCACAGGCAACGGGAAGTTGCCCTGCGAGGCGTTCCGAATCGCCCCGTACTCGCCGATGTTGAGCCGGAAAATGCCGGGCGTGCGGGAGTCGACCTGCGCCAGGATCTGGTTGCCTTCCATGCCGTCGCGCGTGACCTGAATGCGAGCCGAGCCCGGCTGCGTCCCGTAGGGGACTTGCAGGTTGATCTGGCCATAGGAGACGAAGAACAGCGGGGCTTCCACGCCGTTGACGGTGACCTTGGTCCCGCCGAGCTCGCGCGGCAGCGGCACCGCCTCGGCCTGCTCGAGCTCAAACGAAAGCTGCTCGCCGAACAGCGAAATGATGGAGCCTGGAGACACCGGACGCGTGGCGTCAAATGTGGCGCCGTTGACCGCGCCGCGATACGCCGCCACCGGTCCGGTCAGCGGCTGCACCGACAACACCACTTCAAGCCGCGTCGGACTGTTGGCCGCATTCGACTCCACCAGCAGGGCGCCGCGATACAACCCCGGCGCCACGCCATCGGTGTCCGCCCGGACGGCTACGAGATTGTTTTCGAGCGCCTCGGCGGAGAGCCAGTCGCCGCCGCTGTCCGTGGAAACGGCTGCGTCGCTGACGCTCAGAGTTCCCTGCCCGCGGTTGGAAAGTGCGAGCAC